>JAKFCK010000626.1:0-5355 GCA_036676685.1 Chitinophagaceae bacterium
CCACTCATCAACTGCAGGTAATCAATAATGATCATACCTACATTATGTTTGTTTTTCAGGCGCCGGCATTTTGCCCTTAACTCGAAAATGTTTAATGCAGCGGAATCATCAATATAGATCGGGGCTTTACTCAACCTGTCAAAACCTCTTTTGTACAATTGTTTCATTTCATGCTCTTCCAGTTTGCCCCGGGCAATTTTTTCCAGCCATATCTCGCTCTCTGCACTCAGGATGCGCTGCACAAGCTGGCTGCTGCTCATTTCCAAACTAAAGAAGGCTACTGCTGTAGGTTTGGTGGGATGTAGTGCAGCACTCCTGGCAAGGTTCAGTGCAAATGCCGTTTTACCCACGGAAGGTCTTGCTGCCAGGATGATGAGATCTGTAGGCTGCCATCCATAGGTGATTTTATCCAGTGTAGGGAACCCCGTGGGTACGCCTGTGATATCATCCTGGCGGTTGCGCATGTCTTCGATCCTGTTAAATGTTTTAACCAGCACAGAATCAATATCATCAAAATTTTTGCGAAGGTGATTGTTGGTGATCTCAAAAAGTTTGCCTTCCGCACCATCCAGCAGGTCAAACACATCTGTGCTATCCTCGTAGGCATCACCGATGATCTCCCCGCTGATGCGGATAAGCTCACGCTGTATAAATTTTTGCAATACGATCCTCGAGTGCGCGTCAATATTTGCGGAGGACACTACCGCATTGGTAAGTTTTGTCACGTAATAAGGTCCCCCTACCATCTCCAGTTCTTCCCGCAGCTTTAACTCCTCCACCACGGTAAGCATGTCAATCGGTAAACTTTTGATCGCCAGGCCCTGCATGGCTTTGTATATCCGCTGGTGAGCATCTACATAAAAACATTCCGGTTTAAGGATTTCCACCACGGTGTCAAATGCACTTTTTTCCAGCATGATGGCGCCCAGGATAGCTTCCTCCAGCTCTTTAGCCTGCGGGGGTACCTTTCCAAATACCATGGCACCCATATCCAGCGAGGGTTTTCTTCTCGCCTTTCTATCTTTGTTCAGATTAGTAAATTCCATCGTTTTTTTTCCTGCTTCTAAAGTTTTAAAAAGTATACTTCCTAACAGCTACTAATAAACGCAAAACGAAGCAATACCATAGGATATTCGTTTTTTATTTGCGGCTTTATGTAGTTTTATTGTTAAGGGCGGGCTAAGGTAAATGCTAATTAGTAATGTAAAATTAATATTTCGATGTTATTAACTTTTTTTAGCTGTTTGTCCACCCGTTTTACACCTGCAAATCTAGTTTATTCACGGGTTATAAACATGTGAATGCACATCCAATATGCCACCTGTGTTTAAATTTGGGGCAATTTATCAACAAAATAACCGGGGGCATTTTTCTTTTTGTGCACCATCAATATTTTTTTCTCACTTGTGATTTCGGGTGTAAATAATTAGCTTCTGCGTCGTCCCCCCATTAATTTATATTCCCTTCCGCCATAGTATCGAAAAAACTATCTTTGCAGCCAAAAACTGAACCTGTAAATGACAATTTCTTATAACTGGCTTAGTGAATACCTGCCGATAAAGATCGAACCCGAAAAACTAAGCAAAATACTAACTTCGATAGGTCTTGAAGTGGAAAGCCTGCACCCTTTTGAAACTATTAAGGGAGGTTTGCGGGGACTGATCACGGCCGAGATCGTTGAATGCGAAAAACACCCTGATGCAGATAAATTAAAGATCACCAAAGTAAATACAGGGTCAGAAATTCTTCAGGTGGTATGTGGCGCACCCAACGCCGCCGCGGGACAAAAAGTGATCCTTGCGAAAGCCGGCACCACTATCTACCCTTTAAACGGAGAACCGCTTACCCTGAAAAAAGCGAAAATAAGAGGCGTGGAAAGCAATGGGATGATTTGTGCCGAAGATGAAATCGGGCTGGGAACAAGTCATGAAGGAATCCTCGTGCTGCCCCCGGAGACAGCCATCGGGCAAGCCGCCACATCTCTTTTTGAAACATATAACGACCACATCTTCGAGATAGGCCTTACGCCAAACAGGATGGACGCCATGAGCCATCTCGGTGTAGCTAAGGATGTGTGTGCATGGCTTAGCCATCACGATAAAAAAGGCAGTGTTGCTATTCTTCCCTATAAAAATACGCTGAAGCCAACCGGCAAAGCCGGACCTGTGAAGGTAACCATCGAAAATGCAAACGATTGCCAGAGGTATTCCGGGGTGAGTATTTCTGGAATAACGGTAGCGGATAGTCCTAAATGGCTGCAACAGAAATTGCAGTCGATTGGTGTTAAATCGATCAATAACATCGTAGACATCACCAATTTTATCCTGCATGAATCCGGGCAGCCCCTGCATGCCTTTGATGCAGACCAACTCACCGGGAACTCGATCGTTGTAAAGAACCTGCCGGAAGGGACTGTCTTTACCACCCTGGATGAAAAAGAAAGAAAACTCACTGCCGGGGACCTCATGATCTGTAATGCGGCAGAGGGCATGTGTATTGCCGGCGTGTACGGGGGCATTAAGAGTGGCGTTTCTGCCCATACGAAAAATATTTTCCTGGAAAGCGCATGGTTCCACCCGCAGAGCATACGCAAAACTTCCATCCATCATGGGCTTAGAACCGATGCAGCCACCCGCTTTGAAAAAGGTGTGGATATCAGCAATACGGTGAACGTGCTGAAAAGAGCGGCAGAATTGATTGTACAGGTATGTGGTGGACAAGTAACGGGGGATATTATTGACGTGTACCCTAAACCTGCAAACCCGGTATCAATCGGTTTGAAATACCATTACCTGAAAAAATTAAGTGGGAAAAATTATCATGGGGACACTATAAAAAACATCCTGTTGGCTTTAGGGTTTGAAATAATCAAGGAAGGCATGGACGAAATCCGGGTGAACGTACCACATAGCAAGCCTGATATCACGATACCAGCAGACATTGTGGAGGAGATCATGCGCATAGACGGGCTGGATAATATCGAGATACCAACAACCATCAATATCTCTCCATCCCGCAGCGGTGGTTATGACGGCAACCTGCTGAAAGAAAAGATTGCTAACCAGTTGACCGGGCTCGGCTTCAATGAAATCTTTACCAACAGTATTACGAACAGCGCTTATTACGAACAATCCACCCTGGACCATACGGTAAGGATGATGAACAACCTGAGCATGGAGCTGGATATTATGCGCCCAACCATGTTGCCAACAGGACTGGAAGTGATCGCCCATAATATCAACCGTAAAAATGCTGACCTCCTGCTTTTTGAAAACGGGAAGACCTATCTTACCAGTGAAGCTGAGAAATATGATGAGCAAAAACATTTAAGTTTATTTGCTACCGGTAATTCCAGGCAGGCCTCCTGGAACCAGCAGCAACAAAAAGCGGACTATTTTTTCCTTAAGTCTGTTTGTGAAAAAGTATTAGTGGCCAGCGGCATTGTTGGAGCAGATTTTGAAGAGAACAGCGATATCACCCTCGGGTTTTGCGCGGTGATAAGGTGGAAAAAAAATACCATTGGCCAGCTGGGAAGTGTTTCAGATAAGCTGCTGAAGCAATTCGGGATCAAACAAGCGGTTTTTTATGCAGATATTTTTTGGGACCAGGTGCTGGCATTGGGAAAAAATAAATCTTTTATTTACAGCGAGGTAAGTAAATTTCCACCGGTGCAGAGAGACCTTGCCCTGGTAGTAGATAAAAACGTGACCTATGCACAGGTGAAGGAAACCGTTGGCAGTTTAAAAGTGCAGCAATTACAGTCAATAAAACTTTTTGATATTTTTGAAAGTGATAAACTTGGTGTAGATAAGAAGTCTATGGCTGTAAATTTTACATTTATGGATAACAGCAAGACGCTTACAGACAAGGAGATTGATGATATCATGAATAATGTGATAGAAAACTGCGAAAAAAAGTTGCAGGCTGAAATAAGGAAATAGCTTTTATTACAATCATTCGCCCCTGGAAAGCGGGCCAACAATTACGCTTGGAGATAATCGAACAGATAGCGAACATTCACACGAAACTGCAGCTGGTATTAAAGCAGTATGATCACCTGCTGAAGGAGAACAGCAGGCTGCAGCAGGCTAACGTACGCCTGCAGCAGGAACAGCAGGAGGGAAAAGAAAAACTCGCGGATTGCCAGCAGCAGAATCTTATCCTTAAAGCCTCAGTAACGACGATGGATCAAAAAGATAAAAAAGCGCTCGAACAGAAGATCAATGAATATGTAAAAAATATCGACCAGTGTATCTCACTTTTAAGCCGGTAAAATATGACCCCTGAATTAATCCCTGTAAATATTGTTATTGGTGATCGCACCTACCGCATTAAATCCCTGCAAAAAGATGAGGAGGTGATCCGGCGCACCGTTAAACTGATCAATGAGAAGATCATTGAATTCAAAACTCAGTTTGCGGGTAAGGATATGCAGGACTATATTGCCATGGTCATTCTCTGGTATGCCACCCAGGCCGTTTCGGGTGAAATGGGAACCCCGGACAGGGAGGGTGTTACGGAAGGCCTGAAAAAACTGGAGGAACAACTGGCGAGGTACACCTGATAACCCCCTTACTTCCCGTATACCTGCATTATAATAACCGCAGCAGGAAATTTGAAAGACAAAATTCTTATCTTCGCTCATTAACCATCTCTCTCAATCAATTATGAGGACGGGTAGGGCATACAATATTGTGAATCAGCTTAAAACATTAACCACTAATGGATATACTTTCCATCATCATAGGTGCGGCCGCATTAATAATCGGTCTCATCCTGGGTAAAGTCATTTTTGCCAAAAACACCGCACAAAAAATACAGGAAGCGGAAATCCAGGCGCAAAAGATCATTGCAGAAGGCCAGCTAAAGGCAGAAACCTTAAAAAAAGAAAAAGAATTAGAAGCTAAAGAGAAGTTCGTTCAGATGAGAGCAGACCACGAAAGGGATGTTTTACAACGAACGCAAAAAATTAATGAGAGCGAGAACCGCATCAAACAAAAAGAGCAGAGCTTAAACTCCAAAGAAAGCAATTTAGAAAAGCAACTCAAAGAGAATGAGGTGATTAAGGATAATCTTAACCGCCAGATCGAAGTTGTAAATATCAAAAGAACGGAATTGGAAAAACACCAGGAAGAGCATATCCGCCGCCTGGAAAAAGTAGCCGGCCTCTCTGCCGAGGATGCTAAAGCCCAGCTGATTGAAAGCCTTAAACAGGAGGCCCACAGCAAAGCACTGACCCTTCAGCAGGAAATTATAGAAGAGGCCAAAACAAAAGCGGCTAAAGAAGCCCGTAAAATTGTTATCCAGACCATCCAGCGTACAGCTGCGGAAACTGCCATAGAAAACTCCATTACC
>JAKFCK010000627.1:0-3112 GCA_036676685.1 Chitinophagaceae bacterium
CACGGTCAAACGAAGACACGGGCTATACCATTACCTCGTTCGTGAATCTTAACGGGGCCGGTGAAACCCTGCTGCCTAAACTCGTAAAAAATTATTCCGGCATACAGCAACTGACAGCCATTATAGAAAAAGAAAAAATAGAAGAAGTCATTATCGCGGTAGAAAAAAAAGAACGGGAACTGATCACGACCATACTGCAGCAGTTAAGCGATAAAGAGGTCAACATCAAAATAACGCCGGACACCGTGGACATCCTCACCGGGGCCCTGCAGACCAATAACGTGATGGGTATGCCCCTTATCGATATCCATTCCGGGCTGCTACCTTCCTGGCAACAAAATATCAAACGCTTCATCGATATTTTAGTATCGGTCACAGGGATGGTGCTGCTCTTCCCGCTTTTTCTTTACAGTATCATCCGCCTCAGGCTTTCCTCCAAAGGGCCCGTATTTTATTGCCAGGAAAGGATCGGTTTTAAAGGCAAGCCATTTTTGATGTACAAACTGAGATCGATGTTTGTAGATGCGGAAAGCCAGGGCCCGCAGCTGAGCAGTGAATCAGATGCCCGGATCACCAGGTGGGGACGCGTAATGCGCAAGTGGCGCCTGGATGAACTGCCCCAGCTCTGGAATATCCTGAAAGGAGAAATGAGCCTCGTGGGCCCAAGGCCGGAAAGAAAATTTTATATTGACCAGCTCGTATCCCTGCACCCGGAATATAACTACCTCTTCAAAGTAAAACCGGGCCTTACCAGCTGGGGCATGGTCAAGTTCGGGTACGCCTCATCGGTAGAGGAAATGATCCAGCGCATGCCCTACGACCTGCTGTACGTGGAGAACGTAAGCCTCGCCCTCGATTTTAAGATCATGATCCACACCGTGCAGATCATCCTGGCCGGGAAAGGCAAATGAAAACGGCTGCTGCAGGTGCCCTTTTATTCATTATTTTTGAAAAAACAGATTCGTGTTGAAAAAACTACTGCCCTTCCTGTTATTTTCCTTTTGTATTATCAATGGCTACGGCCAGCAAAATTACTGGCAACAGGAAGTAGATGTTACCATCAATGTAGCGCTCAACGACCGGGCCCATTCCCTCTCCGGGGTGATCACCATGAATTACCGGAATAATTCCCCGGATACTTTGCGGTATATCTGGATCCACCTCTGGCCGAATGCCTACAAAAATGACAAAACAGCTTTCAGCGACCAACTACTGCAGAACGGCCGAACAGATTTTTATTTCAGCAGCGAAGAAGAAAGAGGATATATCAACCGGCTTAACTTTAAAGTGGATGAGATCACAGCCAATACAGAAGATCACCCCCAGCACCAGGACATCATCAAACTTATTTTGCCCGCATCCCTGTTGCCCGGCAGGTCCATAAAAATTGAAACACCCTTTCATGTTAAGCTGCCACGGAATTTTTCCCGGAGCGGCCATATCGGACAATCTTACCAGGTTACCCAATGGTAC
Organism: Chitinophagaceae bacterium; assembly: GCA_036676685.1. Taxonomy (GTDB): domain Bacteria; phylum Bacteroidota; class Bacteroidia; order Chitinophagales; family Chitinophagaceae; genus Ferruginibacter. The sequence goes on from JAKFCK010000627.1 coordinate 1,474, forward strand.
CCAAAGCCGGCAGTGTATGATCACAAAGGATGGCACCCGATGCCTTACCTGGACCAGGGAGAATTTTACAGCGAGTTTGGCAATTATAAAGTTGCTATCACCCTACCGGAGAATTACGTGGTAGCGGCGACCGGGCTGCTGAAACAAACGATCACTGAACCAGCGGTAGACGGCAACTGGCTGGCGCGCAACGAACAGGATTTAAAAATGGATTCCACCCCTTCGTCACCTAACAATAAAACACTTGTCTACACCCAGGATAGTGTGCACGACTTTGCATGGTTTGCAGATAAAAATTTTGAAGTATTAAAGGACACTTTAATGTTGGGAAGCCGGTCCATCGATGTGTACGCCTATTTCAACAGGGCCAATAAAAAAGATTGGGCAAATAGTATTGCCTATATCAAATCGGCCACCCGAACAAAAAGCGAATGGCTGGGCGAGTATCCTTACCCGGTAGTGAGCGTTGTGGAAAAAGCCGGCAAACCCGATGGCGGTGGTATGGAATACCCTACGATCACCCTTATTTCTAAAACCGTAAATGAAAAAATGCTGGATTACCTTATCAATCATGAAGTGGGGCACAATTGGTTTTATGGCATCCTGGCCAGCAATGAGAGAACACACCCGTGGATGGATGAAGGCATGAATAGCTATTACGATCAACGTTACAGCAAGCAGTATTATGGGCGTTTCTCCCCGGACATGATCGATATGGATGCAGCATTTCTTAAAAAAAGAGCACCAGCCGATATTCAACAAACCGTGCTGGAAACGATCACCCGTATTAAAAAAGATCAGCCCATCACCACCCACAGCGAAAAGTTCTCCCTGCTGAATTATGGGATGATCGCCTATTATAAAACAGCCGGCTGGATGCAGTTGCTGGAAAAGGAATTAGGACAGCCTGTTTTTGACAGTGTGATGCAGACCTATTTCCGGTTGTACCAATTTAAACATCCCTACCCCGAAGACTTTAAGCGCACGGCGGCAATGGTGAGCGGTAAAAACCTGGATAGTGTTTTTAATTTACTGGAAAAGAAGGGAAGCCTGCAGTTACCGGTAAAAAAAGACCTTCGGTTCACCACTTTTGCAAGTTTAAATGAAACGGATAAACACAATTACATTTTTTTGACACCTGCCGCAGGATTTAATCATTATGATAAACTCATGTTGGGTGTGGGCCTGCATAATTATACCCTGCCGCTGAACAGGTTAAGATTTTTTGTTGCCCCTATGTATGCCACGGGAACTAAAACGCTGAATGGTACCGGGAGGATAGCCTACACCGCCTATACGGGTAGTAAGGGGCAACAACTGGTACTCGCCGTTGCTGGTGCAAGGTTCACAGGCGATAGTTTCAGGGATTCTACCGGCACCAATAATTACCAACCCTTCAGTAAAATAGTACCTGCGGCAAAATTTGTATTTGCCAATAAAGACCCGCGGAGCCTGGTCACCAAATATGTGCAATGGAAAACATTTTTCATCACCGAAACGGCCCTGCTTTTCCAGCGGGACACAGGCCTGCAGGTGGACGTGATCAGCTACCCCAAAGAAAAACGAACCCTGAACCAGCTGGAATTTGTTTTTGAAAATAACCGCGTATTGTATCCGTACAAAGTAGCCCTCCAGGGCG
>JAKFCK010000628.1:0-2481 GCA_036676685.1 Chitinophagaceae bacterium
GCTGGTAATGTAAGTTTTCCTTCCCGGGGGACACTGATACCCGGCGCCCAGCAGCTGTTCGGTTTAAAAACCCAGCTGCAGTTCGGCAAATTGTTTGTGACCACGGTTTTAGCCAACCAGAAGTCACAAAGGCAGAGTGTGGACCTGCAGGGTGGGGCAGCTTCCCAGCCTTTTGAAATAAAAGCAGATGAATATGAGGAGAACCGGCACTTCCTGGTAGGACAATATTTTAAGAACAAATATAACACCGTGATGCAACGGTTGCCGGCGGTTACAAGCCCCGTGCAGATCCTGAAACTGGAAGTGTGGGTAACCAACAGGAACGGTACTACCACAGAAACAAGGGATATCGTGGGACTGATGGACCTCGCAGAAATTAATCCTTACCAGCAGCCGCCGGTCATTAATGTGCTTACGGGGCTGGAAGTACCTTTCAATAATTCAAACGACCTCTATTCAAAAATTCTTTCCCGGCCAGACGCAAGAAACCCGGCAATGGCTTACAGTAACCTGGTGAGCCTCGGCCTGAGTCCCGTGCAGGATTTTGAAAAAACCTTTGCCCGCAAGCTTGATTCCAACCAGTATATATTCAATCGCCAGGTAGGCTCTTTATCATTGAGCCAACCTTTGCAGACGGATGAGGTTCTGGCTGTAGCTTATCAATATACTTACAACGGTAAAGTGTACCAGGTTGGTGAGTTCTCGCAGGATGTGCCGCCGGACAGTTCTTCCGCTACCCAAAAAGTTTTATTCCTTAAATTATTAAAAGCCACATCGCAGCGAACCAACCTTCCCATCTGGGACCTGATGCTGAAAAATGTGTACACTATCGGTTATGGTGTGCTTACGCCATCGGATTTTAAACTCGATGTGTTGTACCAGGAACCCGGTCTAGGTGCCAAAAGATATGTTCCTTTTGGTGACAGGAACCAGGGCACACCGATCATTTCCCTCATTAACCTGGACAGGCTGAACAGCCAGCTGGATCCGCAGCCGGATGGTGTGTTTGATTACGTGGAAGGTTTTACCGTGATATCGGAATACAGCCGGGTAATATTCCCGGTGCTCGAGCCTTTCGGGCGGGACCTCGCGGTGCAGGTATATAATTCGGTGCCCCCTTCTGCAAGCGATACGTTGTTTTACGTGTTGTATGATTCCATTAAAGCAGTGGCGCAGCAATACCCCAACCTCAATCGTTTTGTGTTAAAAGGCTCGGCGAAAACTTCGGGTTCTGCAGATATCAGCATAGGATATAACATTCCACCGGGATCGGTAACGGTAACGGCTGGTGGCAGGAGCCTGCAGGAAGGTGTGGACTATGATATCAACTACGACCTGGGTACAATTAAAATTACCAACCAGGCTATCCTAAATGCGGGCTTGCCGGTGCAGGTGAATTTTGAGAACAATGCTTCCTTCGGTTTGCAACAGCGATCCTACCTGGGGTTAAGGTTAGACTACCTGGCAAAAAATACGGCTAAGGAACAATTGTCTTTCGGCGGTACAATTGTGCGCCTGAGTGAAAGACCTTTTTTCACTAAAGTGAGTTATGGAGAAGATCCTATCCGTAATGCAATGTACGGGCTGGATGTGAATTACCGCAAGGATATGCCAAGGCTGACCAAGCTGGTAGATAAATTACCGTTCTATTCCACCACGGCTCCATCTTCTATAAATGTATATGGTGAAGCAGCTATGCTGCAACCCGGCCATGCCCCGCAGATCGGGAAAGGCAAAAGTGGTATCGTAAATATTGATGACTTTGAAGGCAGCAAATCAGGTATTGACCTGCGTTTTCCTCCCATCAGCTGGGCCCTGGCTTCCGCACCATTTGGAGCCACAGACGCTAATGGCAACCCGCTTTTCCCTGAAGCAGGGTTAAGTAATAACCTTGATTACGGAAAACAAAGAGCAAAAATTGCCTGGTACCAGATTGAGCAAACATTACAACAATATAAAGGGCAAAATAATCCTATCGGGGACAACGCACAATTGCTGAGCGACCCGCGGACGCGACAGGTGTACCAAAAGGAGATCTTTCCGCAACGGACAACAGGTTTTGGAGAAAGCCAGCTGATCACTTTTGACCTGAGTTATTACCCCACTGAGCGCGGGCCGTATAACTACCAAAGCAACCCTTTAAGCCTGAATACTAACGGAAGGTTCCGGCAACCTAAAAAAAACTGGGGCGGTTTAATGCGTGCGGTTGACCAGACTGATTTTGAAACCAGCAATATCGAATTCATCGAATTCTGGGTGCAGGACCCCTTCATTCTTCCACAGTATAATTCTTCTACCGGTGGTAAATTATATTTTAACCTGGGTAACATATCAGAAGATGTATTAAAAGATGGCAGGAGATTTTATGAGAACGGGCTGCCTACACCTAATGCCCCCGCACCGGTAGATGAAACGAACTGGGGCCGGGTACCCCGGAACCCGATCCAGGTTACCAACGCATTCAGTAACCTGCCGGAAGAC
>JAKFCK010000629.1:0-2811 GCA_036676685.1 Chitinophagaceae bacterium
CATCGCGCTCACCGACGACCACTGGAAGGTGGTGGGCTACCTGCGCGACAAGTATCGCGAGGACGGGCACACGCCCAATTTCCGCAACATGGTGAAGGAGTTGCAGGACGTCCTTCCCGGCTGCGACTCGAAATCGCTCTACGACCTCTTCCCGCTCGGCCCGGCGAAGCAGGGCGCGAAGGTGGCCGCGCTGCCCCAGCCCTACGGCAAGGGCGGCTATTGAAGGCGGAGTCCGGAAGACAACTACTACAACGGAGGATTCATCAAATAACAACAAAAACATTTCTTACAGTGAGATTGTTAACAGGCTTACGGATCTTAAAGCTTTGGCAACACTGCCGGTAGCGGGGGAGAAGAGCTCCATGTGGGCCAGCTACGACCGGAAAAGTAAAGTGGATTCCACTTCCGGCGCTTTTATTGAATGGGGCGCTAACAACGATGGGTTTGGGCCACAATACATTCGTAAGGAAGGCGAGAACATGGTGCTTGCAGAAATGGAAGGACCCGGTGCTATTGTGCGCATTTGGTCTGCCAGTCCTTCAAAAGGACACATAAAAATATTTATCGACGGAAAAGAAACGCCGGTAATTGACATGCCATTTTTAGATCTTTTCAAAACTACTTCTTTACCCGCATTTAACTATCCGCAACTGGTCTACGAAACCGCAGCCAGGGGCTTTAATAATTATGTACCCATTACTTACCAGCGATCTTGTAAAGTAGTTGCAGAACCGGAGTGGGGTCAGTATTACCATTTCAATTATATCAGTTTCCCGGCAGGTACAACAGTTGGCGCATTTCAAACTTCGCCTTCACCAACTAGCACACAGGCTTTGGCAAGGGTAGATCAATTTTTTAAAAACAGTTTGGGACAATTGCCCTACGAAGTAAAAGGCAGGGAAGAAAAAATGATTGAAAAATCCATAGCACCTGGCGCTTCAGAAACAGTAACGATCACCGGAAGCAAAGCCATCTATGCCTTGAAAGCCAGGGTGAAGATCGGCAATGAGAAAAGAATGGATGAAGCCCTACGAAAACTTATTTTCCAGGTAAAATGGGATGATGAAAAAGAAGCTGCCATCTGGTCGCCAATTGGAGATTTCTTTGGCTCGGCACCTGGATATAATTTGTATAAAACGCTTCCCATGGGGATGACAGAAGAAGGTATGTACAGCTATTGGTACATGCCTTTTGAAAAATCCGCCACCGTTACACTTACCAATCATTTTGATGAACCGGTTAACGTTGATCTTAATGTTGGTATAGAAGATGTAACCAATAACGTAAAGGACTATGCGAGGTTTCATGCCAAGTGGCACCGCAACTTATCGCCTCTTGCAGACACTGCACGCTGGCCGGATTGGACCGTTCTCGAAACAGGCGGTAGTGGCCGTTTTCTTGGTATGTCCTTATTGGTTTGGAATCCCAAAGGAGGCTCCTGTAAACAGTTTGGTGGCGAAGGCCATTACTGGTGGGGCGAAGGCGATGAAAAATTCTTTGTTGATGATGAGCGCTTTCCATCTACGTTTGGCACAGGTACCGAAGATTATTTTGGCTATGCATGGTGCATTCCTAATTTGTTTCAACATGCATTTCATAGTCAAAATCATACGGAAAACAATATGGGCCACCAATCTATGAACCGGTGGCAGGTTATAGACAATGTGCCGTTTCAGCGTTCCTTTAAAGGTTATCTGGAAAAGTATTTCCCCGATCAGTGGCCTACCCAATATGCCGTGGTGCCTTATTGGTATTTGAATGCAAATGGTAACGATCCCATCAAGCCTACACCCGTAAATGAGTTATATGGTTTTGAAACTCCTTATAAAGTATACCGCGAACCGGGAGCAATTGAAGGAGAGCAGTTACAGGTAGTAAAGAACACTGGTGGTTATGCCGGCAATGATGTTTTTGTAGATGAAAAATTATTTGACAAGGTTAGTGGGCACAAAGTATTTATTTGGTTTGGCAAACCCGGCGAACCGAACGAATTAGATGCAAAATTCTTTGTTGAAAATGCTGGCAAGTATAAGGTGACAGCCAAAGTAGTAAAGACACCGGAGGGAGGTAGCTTCCAGTTTGGTATCAACAATGTACCGAATCAAAAAACATTTAACCTGAAAGGTGCAACTGCGCCCGGGCTGGTAGAAAATATTGAACTTGGTGTTTACCAGTTGGCAAAAGGAGAAAACCATATAAAAATTTACTGGAAAGAAATTGCAGGAGCAGGAACGCAATTGATGCTGGATTATATTAAGCTTGATCCGCAATAAAATTGAAGCTTATTGTTGCCGATGGTCGCCTGATCTATTTCTTAATTTCTTGTGTCCCTTGGTTGCCTGGAATATCGATGGAATTATTGAGCCTGAAGTTTGTTATTTCTGTAATGGTGCCGCAACATTTTGTGTCAAATGTTTTATAAGAAATTTTAAGTGTGTCAATGTCGCCATTGCCTAAATCCATGTAGGCATTCTCCACTTGCGGATAAAAGTGAACTTGAAGAATACTATCGTACCCGGTATTAGGAAACCTGGTAGGTGTATAATCAAAAAAGGTAGTGTCTGTACCTTTCAAAGAATAGAATTTTATTTTATGCTTTTCGTAAATTCTGTTGGCTCCAAAGATTAAATCAGTTCCGTCACTCTTTTTTATCACTCTAAACTGTCCATAATAATTACTTGAAACACAATCCAGGTTATTACAAGGGTCGCAACCGTAAAATACAAATCCAGTAAAAGCTATCAATGAAGAGAATTTAATAAATCGCATAAATGGATTTGTTTCAATGTTGCCGTTATTCGCTTGGTAAAC
>JAKFCK010000630.1:0-2381 GCA_036676685.1 Chitinophagaceae bacterium
CTGTCTTAAAAAAATATCGGGAAATAGCAAAAAACGGGGACTGGCAACCCATACCAGCCGACTCTTCGACACTGGAATACCACCCCAACGACACTTCGGAAACCATCAGACAAATCCGGCACCGACTTGTCGTGATGGGCGACTTAAAAAACGATTCAAAAAGTAATGTATATGATACCGAAATGAAGGCAGCCGTCTTACAATACAAAAAAAGAAATGGCTATACCCTGAATTACGAAATCACCAAAAGCCATATTTATGTCATGAATATCCCCATTGAAAAATACATCCAAACCATCATTGTCAATATGGAACGCTGTCGCTGGATTTCACCGGAATTAACCAAAGCCGATGAATACATCCTCATCAATGTTCCTTCCTACAAACTCAGCTATATAAAAAATGGAGAAACAGCATTAGAGTCGAATGTCTTTACCGGAAAAAGCATCACCGAAACAGTCATTTTCAGTAGTGCCATCAGTCAGATTGTATTTAATCCTTATTGGATTATTCCCAAAAGCATCGTCGAAGATGAGTTATCCATCGCCATGGCAAAGGATAAAGATTACCTAAAAACCCATAATATGGAATGGCGTAACGGCACGCTCAGACAAAAACCCGGTGGAACAAACCCTATGGGGAAGATGAAGTTCCTATTCCCCAATGCTTACGCCATTTACTTGCATGACAGCCCTTCCAAAAGTTTATTCGAATCCGAATATCGGGCATTAAGCCACGGATGCATCAACATGAATAAGGCGAAAGAATTAGCGCTTTTACTTTTAAAAGATGAACCGGACTGGCCTGCAGAACGCATAGATGGCATCCTGAAAGGAAACAAAGAAACCTTGTGTACCCTTAAAAAGAAAACCCCCATTCATCTTGTTTATTTTACCGCCTGGGTAAATGATTCCGGCAAAATAGGCTTTTACAATGACATCTACGAAAAAGACGATTATCTGGCCAAACTGCTGGCTGCCGAAAAATAGCAATCGTTTTTAACCTCACACTAATCTACACACTCTATCGGAAAGAGTGTTTCATCGTGTTGGGACAAATCCAATCCGATAGCTTCCGATTCTTCGGAAACACGCAACGGAATTATTCTGTTGGTCAATTTAAACAAAAGCATCGCCCCGAAAAAAGTAAAGATAGAAACCAACACCAAGGCCATCATGTGATGCCCAAACACAATCCAACCGCCATGTAACAAACTGGCATCTTCACCATGGGCAAAAATGGCCGTCAGGATCATCCCCATAATTCCACCCACACCATGACAGGCAAAAACATCCAGCGTATCATCAACACCTTTTAAGATTCTGGCATTCACTACGCTATTAGAAACCACTGCGGCGATAAACCCAAAAAACATACTTTCGGGAATCGACACATATCCTGCTGCCGGCGTGATCGAAACCAATCCGACCACCGCACCGATACAAGCCCCTAAGGCGGACACTTTTCGACCATTAAGACGATCAAAGAATATCCAGGTAAGCATCGCTGCTGCCGAAGCTGTTGTTGTGGTTCCAAAAGCCATAGCTGCCACGCCATTCGCTTCCATTGAAGAACCGGCATTAAAACCAATCCAACCAAACCAAAGCATTCCCGTTCCCAATAAAACAAAAGGGATATTGGTAGGTACATGACTGCTATTTTTTCTTTTTCCTAAAACCATCACCCCTGCCAAAGCTGCAAAACCGGCACTCATGTGTACTACTGTTCCTCCGGCAAAATCTTTCACTCCAAAATAAGACCCTAAAATCCCTGTAGGATACCAAACGGCATGACATAAAGGAGCATATATAAAAATGGTAAACAACGAAATGAATAACAAATACGAAATAAACCGAACGCGTTCTGCAAAAGAACCGGTAATAATAGCCGGTGCAATAACGGCGAATTTCATCTGAAACAAAGCAAACAACATAAACGGAACCGTAGCCGCTATTTTCTTATGCGGCAACACTCCTACATTATCCATAAATACAAATGTGGTAGGATCACCTACAAAACTATAAAATCCGTCCCCGATATGAATCCCTATCGGTTCCCCAAATGCCAAACTAAAGGCAACGACAACCCATAATAAGGTAACGACTCCCAAACAAATAAAACTTTGCAACATGGTAGAGATTACATTTTTCTTTCCTACCATCCCACCGTAGAAAAAAGACAATCCCGGTGTCATAATCAATACCAAACAACAAGAAGTAAGCATCCAGGCAATATCAGACGGAACCAGTTGTTCCATGGTTCCAAATTGAGACAATATCAAATCATTTTTAGCTGCTACCGGCCACAAAGCTCCCGTGATACAAACGATACTAATAATTACGAAGGAAATAACCCAGTGTTTTTCTATTTTCATATGTTTA
>JAKFCK010000631.1:0-12163 GCA_036676685.1 Chitinophagaceae bacterium
TCAATGAAGCGGATCGTTTTATCAATAAATTCATCAAGGTGTTCCCATAAAGTTTCTTTGGGCCGGTAGGCATTACCACCACAGATCACGCGGACAATGCGGGCTTTATCGTTCACAACTTCTATTTCCTTCTCATAGGATGGAGAAACTCTTTTATCGATAATCCTTCGCGTAAAAAGATCTACCTTTCTTACCCGCGGATGCCGGGACAGGTACTCCAGCATTTCCAAAACATATTTCACCTGCCCGCCTGTGTCTTTATCCCTGCCTATTTCGGGATCCTGGAAACGAATCAACCCATGGGGGCTGTATAATTGAATGTAGTATTCTTTCATAAGCTTCCATTTTTTACATGCTGAACAATCGGTAAAATTAACCAAATCATATTAATGGGGTATTTTTGCCCTTTATGCAAAAAATATTGGACACTTATGTATTCAGGATCAGGCTTTAGCGACTGGGAAATTGGTGACATCACCGTGATCATTCACAAAGGGGTTTATCATTTGTTTCACCTCATTATACCCAACCACGATTATATTGCGCATGCGATATCGCGAGATGGCATTTCCTGGAAAAGAGTGAACAATGCCTTGTTCGTTGGCCACCCGGGCGAGTGGGATGATGACATGCTCTGGACGATGCATGTGATAGAAAAAGAAGGGCTTTTTGAAATGTATTATACCGGCCTGCAGCGAAGGGACCGCGGCATTATTTCCCGCATCGGCCTGGCAGAATCTGTGAACCTTGTGGACTGGAAAAAGAACCGGAAAAATATTTTCCCCATAGAGCCCAAGGGAATTTTTTATGAGACACATCAAACCAATCCACGTACATGGCTGAGTTTCCGTGATCCTTTTTACTTTGAGCATGAAGAAGAAACTTACCTGCTGTTAGCTGCACGAACACTCACCGGGCCTGTGTCCAGGAGAGGATGCGTGGGCATGGTGAAAATTACGGACGACATTGTGCAACTCATGCCCCCACTCCTGTACCCGATGGTGTATGATGATATTGAATGCCCCTGCGTATTCAGGTTAAACGGCCGTTTTTACCTCCTTGGCTCTATCCGGGAAGATATTAAAGTACGCTATTGGTATGCCAATGATTTTTTTGGCAACTATCATTCCTTTAATGCAGACGTGCTGCTGCCGCAGGGAAATTATGCTGCGCGTACTGTGCAGGATGGCGAACATGTGCTGGTCTATAATTTCTTCTATGCGGGCAAAATTGACACCCTACGCGTTTTGCCGCCACCGAAAGAGCTGGTGACCGATGACGATGGCAGGCTGCTGTTAAAAACTTATTACCGCTGGGACCAGGTGGCGCTAAAAACAATTCAACAGGCGGATTTTGGCGAGGTAAAAAAGATCCTTGCCAATCAAACAGCGGTTTCAAACATCGAAGCCGAAAACTGGAGCTGCGGAACTGATACGGGTTATGAAATATTTTGTATGAAAAAACCCTCACCCGATTTTATCTGGGAGGGCATGTTGCAGCTGGAAGGCACGGGTAAACTCGGCCTGGTGAGTGATATGGATGATGATGGCAACGGGTATTTTATTTCCTTTGACCTGTTCAATGGGTTGGTGATGATCAGGTCCTGGGGGTTTAACCCGCTGAACACCCGGCAGAACTTTATATTTACAGAAATTCAATCGGAGATCTTTACGATCAGGGCAGACAAATCGTTATACTTCCGGTTACTTCGTTATGGAAATTATATCGAGTTGTCCATTAATGGCATCGTAAAACTGACTTTGATGGATTATACATTCTCAGGTAATAATATCGGGATATATGCGGCGTCCTCCAGCATTACCTTACAGGAATCCGTTTTAAAAATACTGCCACATCCCCCGGGAGAATATGCCAGCCAGGAAGAAGCACAAAAACAGGAGTGACCGCTGACATAGCTCCCCTTCTGCCAAACCAATGAACTGGAATGTCCAATTTTACCATCGGTCGAAGATGGAATTCCATTTTTCGTCCTACTTTGCAAAAAACATAAGGGTATTTTTTCGCCAACTGCGGCATAAACCGACAAAAATCCGCTGAAACCCGCTAAAAACATTCCATTTCCGTCGAAAACCGCCAGGAAAACCCCTTTAAGTTTTGTCACATTTTTTCTATCCTAACTAAAAAATGTGACAACCTGTACCTGCCGCCGCACTTGTCACAAAAAATGGATCGATGGGAAAAAATGTGACAAAGCAAATTCAACATTTAGTCAGAAAAACAGCGAATAAAGCTGGAAAAGAAGGCAAAAAACGTAATTATTGCAGAAATGAGGCAAAAGCCTGGCATCTGCCAGGCCTTATTTGCGACACTTTTAGAGGTTTTTGACCGATTTCTCACCCTGCCGGAGGTTAAGGAACGCAACCTGCCATGGGGAGCTGGGGAGCTGATCACAAAAATGTATGCACCATATATGGAGCTGGAGACAAATATCCCGGTTAACTATCGTTCTCTGGAAACCCGGCTGTTGCTGGTGTAGCCTCTAACTTACCCCATAAAAGTCTTCACATCCTCCGGCTCATATTCGGGGCAGGCACCCGTGCGGGTCGCGATATAGGCGCCCAAACGGGATGCCCATTCCAATGTTTCGGCCGCACTGCTATTTTTTAACAGGCTGGCCAAAATTCCTGACAGGAAAGCATCTCCGCTGCCTACAGTATCCGCGACATTGACGGTATACCCGCCGTGGTAAAAAAAGTCTCCATCCTTGTATAACATGGCGCCATCTTTTCCTTTGGTAACCACCATCTCCGGAATATGATATTTTTCACTGATTTTTTTCACCCGGTCTTCCGTGCTTTCGAAATTCGCAAACCAACCGGATACATAATCAAGTTCTTCAAAATTCATTTTCAGCAGGTCAGCTTTGTGCAACAATTGCTCCAGCAGTTCTTTTTTATAATGTGGTGCCCGCAGGTTAATATCCAGTACTTTTTGGGGTGCGATCTCCAGCAGGCGAAACAGGGTGGCAGCAGATCCTTTGCTCCTCGCCGCCAGGCTCCCATAAACAAAATAAGCGGCGTTTTGTACCATTTGATCAAACCGCTCCTCCCATTCTATAAAATCCCAGGCTACAGGAAAGACTATATCATAAGTCATATCCTTATTTTCATCCTGCCTGGCATATACTTTCCCGGTTTCATAGGTTTCATCTACCTGGAAATATTGTGTATCGATGCCTTTCTTTGAAAAAATATCCAGCAGCTTTTTCCCTTCTTCATCACTGCCCACTTTAGTGATCACGGCCGTGTTGATATTTTGTTTATGGAGGTGGTATGCCACATTCATGGGAGCGCCGCCCGGCACTGCAGCCCCTGGCAATATATCCCATAACACTTCCCCGAAACATACGATGTGCTTGTTAAGATTGTCGTGCATACTTATTTCGTTTAATGCAGGTAGCGACTACTTTAGCGCTGGAATCTGAATACGCTGCTATTGAAAAAAAAGCTTGAGATTATCCTGCAGCAATCTTACTTTCAGCCACTTTTCCAGCTTCGCTCTCTCCCGCATAGGAACCGGTGAACCAACAGAAAGCCACACTAAAAAAACAGGCGCCCTGGAAGTATCACTCACCATTACGGATGGCTGCAGGATGGCGTTTTTTAATGTTGGATATTGCGTCTTTAATTCTGCAAATACCTGTTTGGAAAGCTGATCATGCCGCTTAATACTGTCTAACGCAGACTGCACCTGTTTTTGCTGCTTATCCTTTAATTCCAAAGCCGAGGTGAGCTGGTCCAGTTCTTCATTTTCTATTTTGTTGTTGTCAGACAAATAAGCAAAACCCTGTTTTATTTCCAGGATGGCGGTGTCCAGGCCATATTTTGGCAGCTGTTGCTTTAGTGCCTCAATTTCTTCCGGCATTATTTCTTTGCCCCCAAACACAAGCGTGATCTTGCGGTTTTTAGCATCGATCTTTTTGTTGAGTAAATAGTCATTTGGAAAATGTGCTTCCCGGTTGATGAAGTTGTTGGCATTGTTCGTGAAGCGGTTTCTTTGCACCATGTCGTAGCCGAAATAAATGCTGGGCAATAATGTAAGGAGTACAACGACCCATACAACCCGGTGTGCTGTTCTTTCTGCTTTTGGTGTCTGCTCGTGTTTATATGGAAAATGTAAAAAACGCACGATGATCAACGTCGCGAGCGCAATAAAAACGGTATTGATAATGTAAAGGTAAAAAGCACCTACAAAAAATCCGAACTGCAGCGTAGCCAAACCATAACCCGCGGTGCACAATGGCGGCATCAGCGCAGTAGCTATAGCCACCCCGGGTATCACATTTCCTTTTTGTTTGCTGGCGGTGGCTACAATACCGGCAAACCCTCCGAATAAAGCAATGAGCACATCGTATATCGTGGGAGAAGTCCTTGCCAATATTTCTGAATGTGCATCATCCAGGGGGGATATAAGAAAAAACAGTGTGGAGGTGGTGAGCGCCACGATAGTGGCAACGCCATAATTATAAATAGATTTTCGCAGCAGGCTCACGTCGCTTATGCCCATACCCAATCCTATTCCCATGATCGGGCCCATTAAGGGCGAGATCAGCATGGCGCCGATAATAACAGCGGGAGAATTTACATTTAATCCAAGTGAGGCAACAAAGATGGCAAAGATGAGCACCCATAAATTTGTGCCACGAAATACCACACCGTTACTGATATTGGCGACCACGGTCTGCAGATCCTCTTTTTCTGCATGCAGCTTAAACTTATCGAAAAAATTTTCCAATATCTTTTCGTATGATTTTTGTATACGAGCAACCGAAGGTACGGAATAATACAAATTGCGTTTCTCGCCAGCTGCCGTGCAGAGAGCAGGTGGAAAGCAGATGTGGAATGGTAATCCCTCATTTAAACAGACCTGCTTAAAACATCCTTCAATACCTGTCGAAATGATCGTGCCGGGCTTTCAAAATTATAGCCCAACATCTAGTGTAAATTCAACCGGTGATACTGATGCAGTCCGGGTTACCACAGCAGTATATAAAAACATGCTTCACACCACCGATTCGGATGCAGACATTGGAATCGGGCGATATACTTCGTTGGGAGCGTGAAGGTGATTTATTGCATTTGTTGCAAGTTTTCAGCAATAGCATTCCGAAGCAGAAATTTCGCCGGGACGTTAGTCGGATACACCGGGAGATCCCGGTTGGCCGCAAGTGATATTTTTAGTTCCCTTACCAGGCTCCTATAGGTCGAATTACCAGGATAATCAGAAGGCCAGCCAGGAAAAGAAAAAGCCCTCAAACGGGTTGTTTTAGGGACTGTTGATTTTTGCCTTTCAGCTAGTGATCCAACTGGGACCCGAACCCAGGACCCTTCCGATTAAAGTCGGGATGCTTCTACCCTTACTGATCAAAGCCTCAATGTATTTGCGGGATTTCATTCTCTTTATCTTCTGTTCCCTTATTTTGGCTTCTGGCAAAGTGCTGAACTGTTCCTCGTGCACCAGTTCCCAAGGCATACCCAGGCTGGTGAATTTCGAGTGACCGATGTTATGTTCATATAATCCCCGCTCCATGTTCACACATGCGCCTACATAGTATTTGTCCAATTTACCGGAATATAAAATGTAACAGCAGGGCATAAAAAAAGCTACTCCATTTTGTGGAGTAGCTTTGTGATCCCGCTGGGACTCGAACCCAGGACCCATACATTAAAAGTGTATTGCTCTACCAACTGAGCTACAGAATCGTTCCATCGTTTTTTTAATGGATTGCAAAAATAAGGCAAAATGACTTTGCAACAAATTTTTTTAAAAAAGATTTTTTTTATTTCCCGAATTTAATTGCCGAAAGAAAATACAACAGCCGCATATTGCACCTATTTTTGCCTCAAATAAAATTCATGAGCCATTTTTTTAAAAATAAAACAGTTGCTATCACCGGTGGCAGTGACGGGATTGGAAAAGCTCTCATAGAATTACTATTGCCCCTGGGCGCCAAAGTGGCTACCTGCGCCCGCAACCAGGATAAATTGTATGACCTGCAATTAAGGCATTCGGGTATGCCCCTGCACTGCATCGTAGCGGATGTGAGTATCTATAACGATTGTAAGTTATTTATTGAATCGACTATAAAACAATTTGGCGGGATTGATATCCTGGTCAACAATGCCGGTATATCGATGCGCTCGCAGCTGAAGGATGCCGAACTGGATGTGTTCAGGAAAGTAATGGACATTAATTATTTTGGATCGGTATACTGTACAAAACTGGCCCTTGAATCTATATTACAACGGAAAGGCACAATAGTGGGTATCTCTTCTATTGCAGGATACCGCGGCCTGCCGGGCAGGAGCGGCTATAGTGCCAGCAAATTTGCACTGAACGGGTGGCTGGAAGCGGTGAGGACGGAATTGATGGAAGATGACGTAAATGTAATGTGGGTGTGCCCGGGTTTTACAAGGAGTAATATCCGCAATGCTGCACTCAATGCCAAATCCCAATCGCAGGGAGAAAGCCCGTTGAACGAATCAGAATTGATGAGTGCAAGCGAATGTGCAGGGCATATCCTGAACGCGATCGAAAAAAAGAAAAGAACACTTGTACTCACTTTTAAAGGAAAACAAACCGTTTTTGTAAATAAATTCTTTCCTTCCTGGGCCGATAAACTTACCCGGAAATTTTTCTATAAAAACGGGGTTTTAGTAAAATAAAAACGGGCTGCCATCTTTTTTCTTCACTAATACATTAAAATCTTTCAAACTACACGATGCCCTTATTAACCCTTACCAGCGACATAGGCATGCAGGACTTTATGCCGGCGGCAATTAAGGGAAGGTTACTCCAGGCAAATGACGGGCTGAACATAATTGACATATCTCACCTGCTTTCCCCTTTTAATTACCCCCAGGCTGCCTACGTATGCCGCAATGCGATCAGGAATTTCCCGCCCGGTAGTTTTCACCTGGTGCTGGTGAACCTTTTTGATGAAAAACCCGAACACCTTTTACTGGTGGAACACAACGGGCAGTATATCGGTTGCGCAGACAACGGCCTCATCACAATGATCCTGGAGGAAACCCCGCAGAAAGTAGTGGCCCTGGAACTGGACAAATCAGAACAAAAAAACACCCTTTATTGCATCAGTGTTTTTGCCAAAGCCATAGATGCCATCATCAAAGGGAAAAAGATCGAAGAAGTAGGCGACCCGGAAGTCTCCATCCGTGTAAAAAATCCGTTGCGGCCAATGCTGGGCACAGACTGGATAGAAGGACAGATCATCTTCATCGATAATTTTGAAAATGTGATCGTAAACATTCACCAGGATGAATTCGAAGAGCAACGGAAGGGACGTAAATTCTCGATTATCTTTAAGCGCGATGAAGTGATCGACAAGATCAGCGACACTTATGCCGATGTACCCGAAGGGGAAAAACTGGCCCATTTTAATTCTGCCGGCTACCTGGAAATAGCCCTCAATAAAGGCAATGCCGCCGGTCTCCTGGGGCTGCAGGGTTACTCGGAAACCCAGTTAAAAAATACCCAGATCGCTTCCATGAACAACAGGCTGTTTTACCAGACGGTAAAAGTATTTTTCCAATAATAGGATACCGGGGGAGCTTAAACCGGGATAAAAAAAACTAAATTAAATTCCATGAAAACATTCGTTTTGTGCTTATCTGTTTTCTTTGTGGGTGGCGTGACCGCACAGGTAAAACTGCCTGCACCCTCCCCCACCCAAACCATCAGGCAGGAATTTGCACTGGGCACGATCGAGGTAAAATACAGCAGGCCGGCCAGCAAAGACCGCAAGGTTTTTGGCGACCTGGTCCCTTTCAACAAACTATGGCGCACAGGGGCCAATGCAGCTACCGTGATACGGTTTACTGACCCCGTAGAGATCAGGGGTAAAAAAATAGATACCGGGTCTTATGCGCTCTACAGCATACCCGGCTATGATAGTTGGGAAATTATCCTGAACAAAGGGGTTACCAACTGGGGCACCGACGGGTACAAAGAAACAGAGGATATATTCCGCATCCGTATCGCCCCCGGCCGGCTGAAAGATAAAGTGGAGAACTTTACCATACAACTGGAAAACCTGCAACCCGAATCCTGTCATCTATCCCTCAGGTGGGAAAAAACGGAAGTACTTATCCCTATCCACGCCCGTATCCGGGAACGTTTAAGAACACAGGTAACCGCAGCATTATTAACCGACAAAAAATCTTATTGGCAAGCCGCGCAGTTTTACAATGAATATGATAACAATCCCCGAAAAGCACTGGAATATTTGCAAAAGGCTGTGGAAGAAAATCCCGGCGCCTATTGGATATGGTTATACAAAGCCAAAATAGAAAAAGAAAACGGGGATAAAAAAGCAGCCATGCAGAGTTCCCAAAAATCGCTGGAATTGGCAAAGGCCGCTAAAAATGATGACTATGTAAAAATGAATGAAGCCCTGCAGAAAAAACTAAAATAACAACAAGAGGTAGCAGCGCCTGGTATTTCACATCCGCTAAGGACTGCTCTCCTGCACTGCCCGTTTACGTTTAGCAATTCTTATCACCACCAGCATTTGCAGCATTACGGCAAGGATGATGAGCGCCAGGCCAATAAAAAATTCTCTCCGCAGCATATTGCTTTCATTGAAAAATATAAAAGCCATGATGATCCCGTAGAGCGGTTCCAGGTTAAAAGTGAGGTTGGCCGTAAAAGCGGAGATCTTTTGTAATGCATATAGTTGCAGGTTGAACATAACCACCGTGCACAATACAGATAAAATAAAAAGCCAAAACCAGTCTGACAAAGCAGGCCAGTAATAGGGAGATGGAAACCACTGGTGGTAGAAAGGTAAAATAAGGGTGAGAAAACACGCTCCTGCCCCCAATTCAAATAAGGTTAGTGTAAGGGGAGGATACCTCGTAAGCAGTTGCTTATTAAAAATGGGGAAAAGCGCACTCCCCACGGCGGCAAGGATCCCGAAAATAATGCCCAGTTTGAACTGGGGATGAAAATCAAAAATGATGTAAATGCCCGCGATGGCCAGGAGTCCAAGCAAAAGTTCGCTCCAGATCATTTTAGTACGCAGTATAAAGGGTTCCAGCAAGGCGGTAAAAAATCCCGTGGCGGAAAAACAGACCAGGGCGACCGACACATTCGAATATTTTATACTGCCGTAAAAAAGCAACCAATGCAGGGCTATTACAACGCCTACCCCCGCCACCCGTTTGACATCATATCCTGGAATGAACTGCAATTGTTTTTTGTAATACATCCAGCCACCGAGTACTATAACGGTGATGAGTAACCGGTACCACACCAGCATACCTTCCCCCAACTGGATGAGTTTACCGAGTATGGCGGTGAACCCAGCCAAAAAAACAGCAATATGTAATTGTAGAAACGCTTTTCTCACCGGGCCAAAGATATAATACCCGGGGTTGCCGCGTCACGATGAATCTACTCCGCCACAAATAAAGCCTGCTACAAAACGGCTTTCTCATAGTTTTTGCTTTCTGGCGGTTGCAGCCCCGCTTAGCATGTATAATAAATCGGGTGGTTTAATTCTCTATACCAGCTGCAAATGCCTGGGCCAGAAAAAAATGTAAAAAAGGAGGCCCGGGAACGGCTCAATAACAAACATCATTATATTTGCCGACTTATAACTAACATCGTATGGGTTTTAAACGTATCAACAATATCACCGGCTGGGCAATTTGCCTTATCGCCTGTGCAGTGTATATAATGACGATGGAAGCTACCGGCAGTCTCTGGGACTGTGGCGAGTTTGCTTCCAGTGCTTATAAATTACAGGTTCCCCATCCGCCGGGCGCCCCGCTTTTTGTATTGATCGGCCGCTTATTCATGGTGCCTTTTGACCCCGAACATGCGGCTACAGGTATTAACCTGATGAGTGCCTTGTCCAGCGGTTTCACCATATTATTTTTATTCTGGAGCATTACACATTTTGCCCGCAAGATCGTGCAGCAGGATGGCGTGGAACTCACAACAGAAAAAATCGTGTCCGTAATGGCTGCGGGCGTTGTCGGTGCGCTGGCTTACACTTTTTCTGATTCATTCTGGTTTAGTGCAGTAGAAGGTGAGGTGTATGCAATGTCTTCTTTTTTTACCGCGGTAGTTTTCTGGGCCATACTTAAGTGGGACCAGGCCGTGGCAGAAGAACAGGAGCAGGGCATCAAAGGGCATTTCACCAGGGCTGACCGCTGGATCATCCTGATATTTTTCCTGATGGGTCTTTCAATCGGTGTGCATCTCCTTAATATTCTTACTATCCCGGCAATCGTGGTAATTTATTATTACCGGAGGTATACACCCACCAACTGGGGGACTTTTTTCGCATTTATCATAGGCTGCATCATTACCGGCGTGGTACAAAAGGCCGTTATCCAATGGAGCATACAGGGTGCGGGTAATATGGATATATTATTTGTGAACAGTTTCGGCCTCCCCTTCTTCACCGGCTTCGGTTTTTTCTTCCTGCTGATTGCGGTGCTGGTTTATTTCGGTTTAAGGGTAGCCAATAAAAATAACTGGAACTTCCTCAAGCTCGGCTTGTGGTGTTTTTCATTTATGTTGCTGGGCTATTCTACTTACTTCACTACTTTATTAAGGAGCAATGCAGACACCAGCCTGGATATGTTTAACGTAGACAACCCGGTGAACCTGGTGGGTTACGTGAGCAGGGAACAATATGGTGACTGGCCGGTATTATACGGGCAGGATTTTACCGCACAGATCCAGGATATGGATATCAAGGAAACTTATATCAAATCCAACGGTAAGTATGAAAAATCCGGTCGCAAAGTTTCTTATGTGTATGCACCGGAAGACAAACACTTTTTTCCACGGATGTGGGACCAGAGT
The DNA here is from genome assembly GCA_036676685.1 of Chitinophagaceae bacterium. Classification (GTDB taxonomy): domain Bacteria; phylum Bacteroidota; class Bacteroidia; order Chitinophagales; family Chitinophagaceae; genus Ferruginibacter. The sequence continues at coordinate 10,861 of JAKFCK010000631.1, forward strand.
AACGACCAGGGGCACGCTGATTATTATGCAAACTGGGCCGGTATAGGCAAAGATGAACAGGGGGTCTACGAACGCAAGCCTACAATGGCGGAAAACATCGGTTTCTTTTTCAGCTACCAGGTGAACTGGATGTACTGGCGGTACTTTATGTGGAATTTTGCCGGAAAACAAAATGATATCCAGGGTGTGAATATGGGCAATGTACGGGATGGTAACTGGAAAACAGGGATCGGTTTTTATGATAACATGCGGCTGGGAGATCAAAACAGGCTCCCGGATACACTCAAAAATAATAAAGCCAATAATAAGTTTTTTGCACTGCCTTTCATCCTCGGCATATTGGGATTGATATACCAGGCCAAAAAAGATGGTAAAGACGCATTGGTGATCGGGCTCCTGTTCTTTTTTACCGGCCTTGCTATTGTAGTCTACCTCAACCAGGCAGGTAACCAGCCGCGGGAAAGGGACTATGCTTTCGTGGGATCCTTTTACGCTTTTGCGTTTTGGATAGGCCTGGGTGTGCTTTATGTGAAAGATCTACTGCAGCGGGGAATTAAAAACGGTACGAATGCTGCATATGCAGCGGGGGTGCTGTGCCTGTTACTGGTGCCCGTGATCATGGGCAGCCAGGGTTGGAATGACCATGACAGGAGCAAAAAAACACTGGCACGTGACCTTGCAAAAAATTACCTGGAAAGTTGCGCGCCGAACGCTATAGTAATTTCATTTGGTGATAACGATACTTACCCGCTCTGGTATGCACAGGAAGTAGAAGGCGTCAGGAAAGACATCAGGGTGATCAACAGCAGCTTATTGGGCACCGATTGGTATATTAACCAGTTACGCTACAAAGTGAACAACAGCGAGCCCATCGATCCTCTTTGGTCTGCAGCGCAGATAGAAGGTTCCAACCGGGATGTGATCTACAACGCACCTAAAGCAGGTGTGGACCCTAACCAGTTCATGGACCTGTTTACCATGATGAAAGATTGGGCCGGCAGTGATGACCCTGCGAAAACCGAAATGGGAAGAGATGGCAGCACTTTAAATGTGTTCCCTTCAAAAAAAGTGAGTGTACCGGTAGACATCAACCTGGTAAAACAGAACGGTACGGTCAATGCCAACGACACAGTGTTGTCTGCGATCCAGTTTGAAATACCTAAAAACGTTTTATATAAGAATGACGCCGCAATCCTGAACATTATTGCGGCCAACAAATGGAAACGCCCCATTTACTTAACCTCGCCTTATGGAGATCTTGGTTTTCAGAATTACCTGCGCCAGGATGGCCTCACCTACAGGT
>JAKFCK010000632.1:0-2843 GCA_036676685.1 Chitinophagaceae bacterium
TTCACCTCATCCGGCAGATCATAAAAAGTAGGATGCCGGTATACTTTATCTTCGGCGGGCGTGTAAAAACTTTCTGCATCATCGGGGTTGCTGGCATGGATATATTTACTCTCCACCACCCACAGGCTCACGCCTTCCTGCCTCCTGGTATACACATCCCTGGCGTTTTCAATGGCCATTTCGGCGTCTGCTGCGTGCAGGCTCCCGGCATGTTTATGGTCAAGGCCCTGTTTGCTGCGGATGAAGACTTCCCATAGGGGCCAGGAGCCCCCTCCGCCCATACCCCCTCCGCCCCCTGAAGGGGGAACCTGGGAAGGCTTCAATTCTCCACCTGTACTTTCCTCTGGTATGTCTCCGTAATAATATTTCTTAATAAATATTTCCATCGCTGAAAAAAGTTTAAAGTTTTTATGGACTTGCAAAGCCCCTTTAGGGGTTTGGGGTTTTAAGCTGCCTTCAAAGCCCCTTTAGGGGTTTGGGGCTGTTTTTTCTTTTCTGCATACGCCATCGCGGCCTCTCTCACCCATTCGCCTTCTTCATGTGCTTTGCGCCGGGCCTGCAATCTTTGTTTGTTACAGGGGCCATTGCCTTTCACCACGCTCCAGAATTCATCCCAGTTGATCTCGCCGAAGTCAAAATGTTTTCTTTCTTCATTCCATTTAAGGTCAGGGTCGGGAAGCGTCATGCCTAATAATTTGATCTGCTCTGCGATCATGTCTACAAAACTCTGGCGCAACTCATCATTTGTTTTTCTTTTGATCTTCCATTTCATACTTTGGTCACTGTTGGTACTCTCGCTGTCCTTAGGCCCAAACATCATCAGGCTGGGCCACCACCAACGGTTGATAGCATCCTGGCACATCGCTTTTTGTTCCGGGGTACCTTTGCTCAACACCAGTAAAGTTTCAAAACCCTGGCGCTGGTGAAAACTTTCTTCCTTGCAGATCCTTACCATGGCCCTTGCATAAGGCCCGTAAGAAGTGCGGCAGAGCATAACCTGGTTTAAGATAGCTGCACCATCCACCAGCCATCCCACGGCACCCATATCGGCCCATGTTAAGGTAGGATAATTGAATATGCTTGAATATTTTGCTTTACCACTGTTCAGGTCATCGATCATTTGCTCGCGGCTGGTACCGAGTGTTTCAGCTGCCGAGTACAGGTAAAGACCATGGCCCGCTTCATCCTGCACCTTGGCGACGAGGATCGCCTTTCTTTTTAAGGAAGGTGCACGGCTTATCCAGTTGCCTTCGGGAAGCATTCCCACAATTTCACTATGGGCATGCTGGCTGATCTGCCGCACATTCGTTTTCCGGTAAGCTTCCGGCATCCAATCCCTTGGCTCTATTTTTATTTCCTGGTCGATCTTATCCTGGAACTGCTTTTCTAACTCATGTAACTGCATAACGGTATTATTTGAGTGTGAAAATAAATAAAAACTAACAATTGTTAGTTTGTCCACACGTTATTTAACATCAAAATCCACCACTACTGTTTCGCTGCGCGGGTGGCTCTGGCAGGTGAGGATAAATCCCTGTGCTACTTCCTCAGGTTCCAGGGCATAGTTTACGTCCATAAAAACTTCCCCGGATACCAGCTTAGCCCTGCAGGTGCAACAAACCCCTCCCTTGCAGGCATAAGGCAGGTCTGCACCCCGGCGTAGCGCCGCATCCAGGATGGCTTCGCCATGCTGGCCTAAAACAAAGTCAAAACTGCGGCCGTCAAGTTTGACCGTAATACTGCTGGTCGGGCCCAGGTCTGTAACTTCAGGAGCAACTACAACCTGCTTTTTGTCGTGGGTTTGACCGGGAGAGGTAAAAAGTTCAAAGTGTATTTTATGCTTATCAATGCCGATCGATTCAAAAAAATCACGGGATTCAAAGATCATTTTCTCCGGCCCACAGATATATATACTGTCAAAGGAAGAATAAGAAAGCAAGACCTGTAGCGCCTTTAGCTTGTCGGCATCAATTCGTCCAAAATTGATCTCCGAGTCCGTTTTTTCCCTGCTGAGTACATTAATAAAATTAAACCGTTCTATGTATTTGTTTTTCAGGGCTTCCAGCTCCTCAAAAAAGATAATGGAATTCCTGCTTTTATTACCATACAGCAAGGTGAAGCTGCTGCCGGCCTCCGCTTGCAGGCTATGTTTGATGATAGAAATGACGGGGGTGATGCCACTCCCGGCCGCAATGGCGAGGTAGTTACCTGCTTTGCCCCCGGTAAGTTTTGCATTAAATTTTCCCACCGGTGGGAGCACTTCCAGTTCGTCTCCCGTGGTTAAGCGTTCGTTGGCAAACCGGGAGAACAACCCGCCATCTACTTTTTTGATAGCCACTTTAATGGCCTTTTCATGCGGCGCAGTGCAAAGTGAGTAGGAACGCCGCACTTCTTCGCCGCCGATATGAGCTTTAATGGTGATGTTCTGGCCTTCTTTAAATAAAAATTCGTCCTGCAGGCTTCCGGGAACATCAAATGTCACCGTCACACAATCCGATGTTTCCCGCTTGATCTCCTTTATTTTGAGCCTATGAAAATGTACTGCCATCTTATTTTTTTAATCCATTAAGTAAATGATTCACAATGTTCTCTTCCAACACTTCGGCGCTGATCTCTTTTTTATGCCGTTGCCAGAATTCCAGGCCACGCACCGCGGATAAAATAGTCAGCACGGCCACATGCGGGTGCAGGTTTTTGAATTCCCCGCTGGCTATCCCGGAGTTCACAAGTGTTACCATCCTACCTTCATAATCCTTGCGCTGCTGCAGAAAGTTGCCCAGCTGTGCAGGTTCCAGGTGTTTCCATTCATGGTTGGCAACATATACTTCATCAAAATATTGCAA
>JAKFCK010000633.1:0-5520 GCA_036676685.1 Chitinophagaceae bacterium
GCGGGCGAGGTGAGCAGGTCTATCGTTTCGCCCTCTTTCACAATGATCTCAATTACCTCCTTATGTTCTGTGTTGATTTCAAGTTGACTGTTGTTGACAGTTTTGTTATTTAGCAGGTATTGGTATTGGTTTTCTAACCCTGCATTTTGTTTAATTACGTCCTTTACCAGCGGCCCGTTATTACTCCACACATTGCCAGGGCCGTTGGCGTTCTGCAAATATTTGGTTGTGGGGGTCCAGTTATCTTTTACGGTAAAAAAAGAAGAACCTTCGTCCGTATAGAGATAAAACCAATGTGTTGGTAAATGGGCATACGGGGCTTTATAAATACTGTCGATATAATTTTCGCTGATGAGCGAGCCGGGCTGTGAGCTTAACGTATAAATACCTGCGCAATCATAGTTGTGTTTTCCAAAGTGATGGATCTTATTTGCTATGACCTTGTTATTTTTCATAGCATTTGCAGTTGGACTCCATCCCCAGCCCATACTGATGCCGGTATAAGACACATGTTCTATTTCGTTGTGTTCAACAATTGAATTACGGGTGTAGCCAAGGCCAATGCCCACACAGCTCCAGTCTTCGTTTGTGGCATCGGTAACAAGGTTATTGCTGATCAGCATTTTATCACAAACCTCCCTATCGTTTACCGGGTTATATGGGAGGTGTATTTCTGCAGCCTCGTCGGAATATACACCGGCTAATATTGCAGTACCACCGATGTCTTTAAAAAGGTTTCCCCTGATTGTATTGTTGTGGACGCTTTTGTGGTAGTCTAAACCAGTTGAAGCCAAATGTTCGAAGCTGCAATTCTCAAAACCGGTTTGTTCGGCAAAGGATACTTCAACTGCTGCGGCAGGACGCCCGACCCAGGCCTGGTTATCCAGCGTTTTTTTATCAGCTGTACCTGCAGGCCTTAATTTATAGGCTTCCGTCATGTACATGCCCGCCTGGTGTGGTACATGTCCAAGATGTGAAGGACGCATCCAACCCGTATGTTGAAATGAAATTCCTTTAAAATATACATTGCTAACCGGCTGATCAATTGTTCCTTCCACTTTTACAAGGGTTTCCAGGGAAGGCGCGATTATATTTGCTGTGCCCAAATGCTCATTCTTTCGTGGCCAGTAATATATTTTTTGATTGGGCACATCCAGGAACCATTCCCCCGGCTCATCTAAAAATTGAATGGCATTGGTTAAATAAAAGGCCGAATTACCGGTTTCTTTGGATATCCAGGGTGCAGGCCATGGATGTTCACTTTGTATCTTACTTTCGGGTTGATGAAAAGTTAGTTTGGTGCTGCCTCCTTCTACTTCCATTTTTTTTACCCGGAGAATGGCAATGGCCCACCACTGATGAATGAACATTTCTATACCGTTCACATTTTGTAATGTCGATGTTTTTGGTGTGGGAATCCAGCAGGTCTGTTCTTTTTTATCCCAGCTAAGAATACGATTCATCAAACTACCGTTGGTACTTTTAGCTCTAACGGCTTTTGTCCCGTTTACCCATAGTTGCCGGAATTCGGACAATCTTCCTACGGTGCGGGGAACATCGGCCACCCAAATCCTGCCTGTTGCGGCCTGGGGAAGCCCGGTAATATTTTTGGCTAATTTTTGCCAGTTGGTTACCCGAACTCCGCCACTTAAAACCGGGCGCTCACCTGGTGCAGCTTCGATGTAGGTCGGGCTTGCTGCCGTGCCGGCATCTTCGGGCCGGATCAACAAAGGCTCGTACAGTTTATAAAGTCCTCCTTCCAGGATAATGTGAATACCTTCTTCAATTGCAACATTATTCAAACGCCTCATCTCCCTCGCTTTCCGCAATGCTGCCGCAACGGATGCTAACGGCTTATCTTTCGATCCATCATTGAAATCGGAACCATTGGTGGCTACAAAAATATCGACCGCCCAGGCAGGAAAAGAAGTAAACAATAACAACGCCAGAAGGCATTGGGGCAATCGATTCATCGTTTGTAGTTAAACGTTTAAAGCAAGATCCTATAACATGGCATTATAGGACTCAATTTACCAATATAACCAGCGCCGGACAAGGTAGGTAATTACTATAAAGATGGAAAATTTTACTATTACGGGCATCCTGCCAGTTGGGAAAATCCGCCGGTTCCCGGTACCTTTTAATATCAAATGATGAGGGTCCGGAGAGCACCCACTATCCTAAGAAAGGCAATTTTGCCAGCGGTAAGCATTGGGTCAAATCTATGTGGTATTTACACCTTTTTAAGGAAATAAAAACAAGGCACGCTCATAAAAAAAGGATGCCTTTCGACACCCCTTCTTTCAACGATTGCTAAAAACAAAAATCAATACCCATCATTTTGTATTAACTGTGGGTTATTATCCAGTTCTGATTGCGTGAACGGCAACACATAATTTTTAAGTTCAAAAACCAATGGAATATTAGAAGGCGTTCTTAAGGTAGGTAATTTGATGTGCGCGATATTCCAGCGCTTCAGGTCATTGTAACGCTGACCCTCAAACGCAAATTCCACACGCCTTTCATGACGGATATAATCCCTTAATTTTTCCTTTGTATTATACTTCACTTCGTCAACGGGTGGCATGTTGATACCTGGTCTTGCGCGCACCTGGTTAATTGCTGCATAAACAGTAGCATCCGGCCCTGATACCTCGTTTTTAGCTTCTGCAAACATTAACAGGATATCAGCATAACGCAAGTGGATATAATCCTGGTCGGTCTGGGGAGCTGTTGCGGTTGTAAATGGTGCTTTAGACAAATCAACATATTTCTCTACCAGGAAGCCTGTAAAAGAGTTGTAACTGCCTGTCCAGGCCACTCCGGCGTTGTTCCTCCAGGTTTCACCGGGTAATTTTATGGAAAGGTCAAGACGGGGGTCCCGGTTAATGTAAGGTGTTGCGGGATTATACAGTGGCGATTCGGTTATCGGTTTGCCATCTGTCATTTCATAATCATCCACAAGGTTTTGATACGGCTGCATCAGGGAGAACCACCCAAGCTCTATGTCCATACCGGCGGCACCCGGGCTTGTTCGTTGCGGATTGGTAACGGCAAGGTATTGGGTGGAGAACATGATCTCTGTATTTACTGCCGCCGTCACCTGCCCTGCAGTTCTGAATAAACCTGCATAGTTATTGGAAAGTGCGAATTTATTGCTGCTGATCACTTGCTGCAATACCGCTAATGCATCAGCCCACTTCTGTTGGGTCAGTAATACCCTGCCTTTCATGCCCAATGCACTTCCTTTAACAGCATGGCCGTTATATTTGTCATCGGGGAGATTTGCAATTGCAAAATTCAGGTCTTCTTCAATAAAAGCATAAACATCCGCTGTTGAACTTTTCGCAATTTTTGCAGATTCAAGCGTAGCCGGAAAATTTTTGTAGATGATCACTCCACCGAAGTCCTGCACGAGTATAAAATAACAAAGTGCCCTGATAAACCTAACCTCAGCCTTGTACACATTTTTCCTGGCCTCGGTAACAGGCGCCTTGTCCACATTATCCAGGAAATAATTACAGGATGCAATAGCCCTGTAGGGCGAACTGTACATGTTTGGTAATGCCCCCCCCAGGGAAGCAGAAATGCTACCTGTGGTCATATTTGCAAAATTGGCCTGGTTGTTATTGTCCCAAAGGAAAGCATTGTCTGTGAGGCCATCCAGGTATACTCTTTCGTAACCCAGAAAGTTTTGCTGAAGACGGGTGTAAACGCCCGCAAGGCCGCTCTGCACATCGGATTCAGAGGCCCAGAAAATAGCGCTGGACACGGCATCAGGTGGATTTCTATCCAACAGGTCTTTATTGCAGGACATAAGACCGAAAGAGATGCAAATTGTAATAGCGTATAGAATTTTATTTGTAGTGCGCATTGTCTTAAAATTTAATATTTAAACCTACATTGAATACTTTGGCCTGCGGATACTGTGCATAGTTTCCCGTGGTACTTGCCCTTTCAGGATCGCTTCCTTCATAATTTGTAATGGTGAACAGGTTGTCTGCCGAAACATAAATACTCAGGTCCCTTGCTTTTATCCTGGAAAGCAATGATTGTGGAATAGCATAAGAAAGTACAATATTTTTCATCCGGAAATAGGACGCATCCATCAGGTAATAGGTAGAGGCCGCATAATTTTGTACACCTGAATACCCTTGTATATACATTGCAGGTAAAGTATTGGTCGGATTCGTGGGTGTCCATGCATTGCGCCATTTGGTTGGAGGTGCTGCCCCCTGGTGGAAAGGATCTACTCCCCAACCAGTGACCCTGTTCTTAAGCCCTTCCACGCCCTGGAAAAAAGCGCTCAGGCTAAGGCCCTTGTAGCTTGCGTTCACACCAAAAGAATAAATATAGTCGGGGTATGCGCCCTTCACTAACTGCCGGTCTTTTGCATCTACAATACCATCACCGTCGATATCTTTCATTTTAAGGTCGCCCGCTTTAGGATTTGGATTCAATACATGCCTGGGTGTTTTTGGATCAGTAAGATCTGCTGTTTGGAAAATACCGTCCCATATATAGAGATAGTGAGAATTATAAGGCAGGCCAACCTGGGCAATACTACTACCAATACCCGGCACTTTTATTTCGAGTACTTTATTTTTTGCTGTAGAAACCTGGGCATTGACTCCATAACTCACTGTACCGATGTTATACGAATGCCTTAATTCAAGCTCAATCCCTTTTGCTTCCATCTTACCATTGTTAAAAGTAGGCGAACCTAGCCCAAGACTGGCGGGCACCGGTTGTGACGCAAGGATATCTGAAGTAGTTCTTTTAAACCAGTCAAACGTAAATCCGAAGATATTTTTTTTCATGTCAAAGTCGACGCCGAAATCAATTGTACTTGTAGATTCCCAATGCAGGCTCTGATCCCTGTAAGAATTTAGCACAGCACCTGTGGAAGGTGTGGCATTCCCAAAGGGGTAACTAATCCCACTAACGGTAAGTACGTTCTGGTAAGGATAATTGCCAATTTCCTGGTTACCCAGTGTGCCATAGGAAGCCCTTAATTTAAGATTACTTATCCAGCTGAAATTATCCTGGATAAAACTCTCCCTGGACATCAGCCATCCAGCCGATACAGATGGAAAAAATCCCCAGCGGAATTCAGGCGATACCCTTGAAGTTCCGTCATAGCGCATGTTCGCTTCCAACAGGTATTTCCCTTTGTAGTCATAATTCACCCTGCCAAAAACAGACTGCAACGCCCATTCAAAAGGTGCTGAAAGTCCCGGTAGGCGAGGGTATGTTGCATTAATGGCCTCACCCGAGTTGGTATAACCTGCCAGTTCAGTTATCGCTGAAGAAACACCATTTAATCTTCTTGCGCGCAATGTTTGAAATTTGTTATACAATTGTTCGTAACCTACCAGTGCTTTAATGCCATGATCCCGGGCAATTTTTGTTTCATAATTTAAGACAGAGTAAACAGTTGGATTTAATGTCTTGGAATACTGGTCTGTTACACCGAGATAATCAGGCCCGAACGATGCAGCCTTGTAATCATTTGTAGCA
>JAKFCK010000634.1:0-3615 GCA_036676685.1 Chitinophagaceae bacterium
GATATTTTGTGCATTCTATTTCCTTTGACAAACATCTCAATAATTTTTATGCATTTGCTTTTTATAAAAAGTTACTCATGCCCAATTCAACCGACCAAAACATATTAATATTGGTGATTGTAAGTTCTGTACTAATCCTTTCACTGATATTATTTATAGCATTAATCATCTACCGTTATCAACAAAACCAAAACAGCTATTTTAAAACATTAGAAGAGATTAAAATTGCACATGGCAGTGCTCTTCTGCAATCCCAGGTAGAAATGCAGGAACAAACCTTTCAAAATATCTCAAGGGAGATCCACGATAATATCGGGCAGAAGCTCACGTTGGCAAAATTGCAGTTGAATACCCTCGCATACCATTCCCTTGAGGGTGCTAAAACACAGGTAAATGGTGTGGTAACCATCATTGGGAATGCCATTAATGACCTGAGTGATATCAGCCGGAGCATGAGCAGCGAGATGATCCTGCAGAATGGTTTTATCAAAGGGCTGGAATTTGAACTTGAACAAATTAAAAAATCCGGGGATTACCATATTATTTTTAATGTTAGCGGCAACACTGTTTTTTTAGAGGCTAATACAGAATTGGTCTTATTCCGGCTGACGCAGGAAGTACTGCATAATATTATCAAACATGCCGGGGCAACCACTATTAACGTTAACCTTCATTTTGACCCCGAAATGGTGGTACTTAAAATAAAAGATAATGGAAGGGGATTTGATGTGCTTAAAAACCACACGCGGGGGACGGGGATCAAAAATATGCAGAAAAGAGTGCAACTTTTAACGGGCAGTTGTTTGGTGGACAGTGATAGCAACAACGGAACTCATGTAACAATATCAATACCTTGTATATGAAAGCAGATAAAAATTATAAGATCATCCTCGCTGATGATCATGTTGTTCTCCGGGATGCACTCGTGAATCTTGTAGGTAACTTTAAAGAATTCGAAGTAATTGCAACAGCAGATAATGGCCGGTCCCTTCTGCAGAAAATACAGGAAGGTTTCATTCCGGACCTCGTTTTACTGGACCTGAATATGCCCGTAGTAGATGGATATGCTGCAGCCGAATCGCTGCATGAAAGTTACCCTAATATAAAAATCGTGGTCCTGACGATGCTGGATTCCGAAATTTCCCTGATAAGATTGCTGAAAGTGGGCGTACGCGGGTTTTTAAAAAAAGATATTCACCCAAAAGAACTGGAGCAGGCGTTGTTATCTGTAGCCCAGGGTGGCTACTATTACTCTCATAATACCACCGGCAAACTGGCCGCTATTTTTGAGAGATCACATAAGGCTAATTCGTCTTTAGATAAGGAATTGATCAATTCAATGGAGATTGAGTTTTTAAAACTTGCGGCTTCGGATATGACCTATAAGGAAATAGCCGAAAAATTAAATTTGTCGCCAAGCACTATTGATAACTACCGGGAAGTATTGTTTGAAAAACTACAGGTAAAAAGCAGGGTCGGCCTCGCCATTTATGCTGTGAAAAACGGTATTGTCAACAACTGAAATCCCCTGAACAACAAACTAAAATAACCCAAATAATTGTGAGTCTATCCTGTTGATGACCTGCCCCAGGTGTTCTTCGTTTTCCGCAAATTTATTGGTGTCGGAGTCTATAACCAGTAAGGGCCCTTCTTTGTAATTATCTATAAAACTGTTGTAATAATCGTTCAGTTTCTTCAGGTAGTCCAGGCGGATATTTTCCTCGTATTCCCTGCCCCTTTTTTGTATCTGGGATACCAGGGTCGGCACGGATGCTTTAAGGTATATCAGGAGATCCGGGGGTTGCACCATCGTTTTCAGTGTTTCAAAAAAACTATAATAATTTTCAAAATCCCGCTTACCCATAAGCCCCATGTCGTGCAGGTTTGGCGCAAAAATATTGGCATCTTCGTAGATAGTACGGTCCTGGATAACGGTTTCAGTACCGCGCTGTATATCCAGGAGTTGGTTTAGCCTGCTGTTTAAAAAAAAGATCTGCAGGTTGAAGCTCCACCTTGGCATGTCCTCATAAAAATCATTCAGGTAAGGATTGTGATCTACGTCTTCAAATTGCGGTATCCATTTATAATGTTTACTTAATAATTCGGTGAGGGTAGTTTTGCCGGCTCCGATGTTCCCGGCTATTGCAATATGTTTTGGTTTTTTTAATTTGGCCATGGTTCAATTTACGAATTTAGAAGAACGAACTACGAATCTAATGGTATTATTTCAGCACGGGGCTTTTGATCAAAAATATTTTAATCCCATCGCGGCTCTCACTATTGCCAGCGTGGCAGCTGCACTCTGGCGTGCTTTTGCAGCGCCGGCTTCCATCACCTGTTGCAGGTAGTGTTCATCGGCCATGATGTCAATAGCTTTTTTGCGGATAGGGGTAATGAAGTTGACCATGTCTTCGCCAAGTTGTTTCTTCAGGTCGCCATAACGTATTGTACATTGATTAAAATCATCTTCATATTTTTTGATCACGTCCGGGCTGCTGACCAGTTTCATCAACAGGAAAATATTTTCAATATAATCCGGCTTCTGAGCATTTAAGGTTGTTGGCCCATTATCCGTTTTCGCCTTCATTATTTTTTTCCTGATCATCTCGTCGTCATCCGCCAGGAAAAGCGTTGCCATCTGGTTCTCGCTTTTACTCATTTTGCCTGTGCCGTCAAGACTCGGGATTTTGATCAGCGATTCCCCGAAATTGAAAGCTGCAGGTTCAGGAAACACATCCCCATACCGGTGATTAAAGCGCTGCGCAAAGGTTCTCGCCATTTCCAGGTGCTGTTCCTGGTCCTTGCCCACGGGTACAAAAGATGCCCTGTGTACCAGGATATCTGCACTCATCAACACGGGGTAGGTGAGCAGACCAGCGTTCACATTATCCGGGTGTTGCCTGGCTTTATCTTTAAAGGTGACTGTTTTCTCCAGTTCGCCTTTATAAGCCATCATATTCAGGTATAAGTACAGTTCAGAGATCTCCGGTAAATGGCTCTGGCAAAAAAAAGCGGCTTTCTCCGGGTCCAGGCCGCAGGCGATGTTTTCCGCCAGTACGCGGTGAACGTTGGCGCGTAATTCCCTGGTATCAGGATGCGTGGTAAGGGAATGCAGGTCGGCCACCATGAAATAACACTCATGGGTTTCCTGCATTTTTACATAGTTGCGGATGGCCCCAAAGTAATTTCCAAGGTGAAGGAAACCTGTGGGCCTGATGCCGCTCATGACAATTTTTTTATCCATTGGAAAGTTGCTGAAACACCAGCCCGGCAGGTGTATGTTTAAAAATTATTCAGGCGGCGAAGATAACAAAACCTGCATCTATTGGGCAGCCTGTGCCGTATTTTTTTGGCATAGTGTCCTACAAAACAACAAAGCCTGCCGCTAAAAGCTTTATTTTTGCTTTATGGAAGTGAATGACAATATGATCGGTAAACTGGCTACGCTGGCCAGGCTTCGTTTCAATGCCGCTGAAAAAGCATCCATCAAAGAAGATCTGCAGAAAATGATCAGTTTCGTGCAAAAAATGGATGAAGTGGATACAAACGGGGTGGAGCCATTATTACATATAGGGGGACATCACAATCAATGGCGGCAGGATATTGTGCAGGGGA
>JAKFCK010000635.1:0-2078 GCA_036676685.1 Chitinophagaceae bacterium
GACGTGCTTCAAATGGCTGGTATGTTATTGATATTCGCTGCGGTTTTTCAAATGTCTGATAGTACACAGGCTATCGGTGCCGGATTGTTACGTGGTATTAAAGATGTAAAGTTTCCTACTATACTGATCGCTATCGCCTATTGGGTTATTGGTATTCCTTTAGGGTATTTACTGGCCTTTAAATTTAATATGGGTGCTTCTGGAATGTGGCTGGGGCTTATTACTGGTCTTACGCTAGCATCGCTATTCCTCATAAGCCGGTTTTTGAACATGTCAAAAAAGAATGCATAGCAACTTATGCTTGCGGCAGGTGGAGCATAAAATAACAAAGCAATATCAGTCTGATATTGCTTTGTTTAAAAAAATATCTACAAATTCAAGTTACTGTGCAAGGTTTACATGTCCGCGGATTTCACCATCAGGATTGGCCGCAGTATGAACGTTATAATAAACTTTACCTGCTACCAACGCAGTATGCAAAGCTGCTGATGCAGTAATCGTATCGCTTGCAGTACCTGATGTTCCATTCGTAAGGATCATCAGATCCTGGAGAGGTGGAGCCGTTTCGGTAGTAGACGCAGGTCCGTGAAAATGAGCCGCTGTGGCGTCACCAGACAAACCAGACCAGTTAACTGAGTAAATCAGCGTTTTTGAAGTTGTATCATAAGATCCTGAAAGCGTACCGGTGGCTGTTGTTGTTATAGCCGGTACTTCCTGTGCTCCGGAAGCGGTACCTGAGATACTGTATTTCGCATTGGGAGGATTCATATCATCATCATCATCCTTATCACAGGATGATAATATTAACGTACCCGCAATAGCAATCGCCGCTACAGAAGAAAAAAGTCTGCTTCTGTTTAAAAAGTTTTTTTTCATACTTACATTTTTTATGAATGATTAATTGCTATGCGTAGTCCAAAAACGTTACCAACAAGAAAGATTGTGGAAAACAAAAAAGATGGACGTTGTGGTTGAAGTGTCTTGAAAGCGCTATTCGGTTGGATAGCAAAACATCATACCTGTGAAAAGGAGAATAATCAGGCAGCACAATTCTTTTAACAAATCCTGTTATTATATATAACCAACTGGGTCTACACAAAAAACGAATGACTGTTGCCAATAATCTACAATAATTATAACCTTCTTGTGTCGAAAAATTAACATTTCATACAACAATGCTTATGCAAGTTGTACAACCTTTGCATCGTTAATACACAGGTGTGAAAAAGTATCATTAGAGCCTGTATGTATCAAACCTTAGATTTGTATGAATAACAATTACGCTATGTCTGCATCATTTGAAGCCAAAAAGAATACACAGGCAACCATGATAACTGCTGGTTTTACAGGGTTATTATTATTGCTGATGTTTTTTTGGACATGGACCATTCCTTTAATTATTCCCCCACCACCTGACGAGGGCATATTGGTAGAGTTAAATCTCCCTGAAGAGCCTCCTGTTGAAATAAAGCAGGCTGGTGGCGGAGGTGGCGGAGGTAATCCCGTTCAGGCTATCGGTGAAAGAGGAACGGCTCAGCCCTCTCCGCCTCAACCCGGTACGGAAGATGATGCAAAAGATATAGAAGAAGACCCAACGGAAAAAACGTCTCCGCCGATATTAAAACCGGATAATCCCAAGCCTACGGCAACGAAGATAAATGAGAACAAATCGGTAGTAAAAACAGAGCCGAAGCCAGATCCCCCGCCTCCGGCTCCTCCGAAGCCTAAAGCGGTATTGGGAAAAACAACTTCGGGAAAGGGTGCGGGTGGTGGTGCAGCGGAAGATTATGACAGAAGTGGTGGTGCAGGCACAGGGTATGGTGTTGGAAAAGGAAGCGGTAGCGGCGGTGGAACAGGAACGGGTACAGGTGGCGGAAATGGATCAGGGACCGGTACTGGTGTAGGGCCAAGAGTAACAAGAGGTGATCGCAGAATTGTTGCGAGTTATTCTTTTGAAGGTGATCTTGCTAAGGCTACCATTTATGCGGATGTTAAAGTATCGCCTGATGGCGTTGGTACGTTTTCAAATTTCGCAAAAGGGTCATCCTCTACCAGCTCGGCATACAGAACAGCCATTA
>JAKFCK010000636.1:0-3077 GCA_036676685.1 Chitinophagaceae bacterium
GCTGGCGGTGCTGGCTTTCATTAAAAAATATTCATTGATCCCTCTCATGGGCGTTATCACCTGTTTATACCTGCTCACCGGCATGAGTAAGAGCAACTGGCTGTGGTTTATAGGCTGGCTGGCCCTTGGTATAATTTTTTATTTTATGTATGGTTACAGGAAAAGTAAGCTGGCCACTGCCGTCGATTAATAATTAACCTTTCCGATCAAAATTGGTTTTTTCCCGCGGTGCCGGGGGATACTGTCGTAACTTTGCGCATAAATGTGGCGACATGGTCACCAATGTATTATTTAATCAATTTTAATTTCCCATTGGGTTAGGGGTATGAAATACCAGATAGGCGACAAGATTATTGTATTGCATTCAGACGAGGAAGGGCAGGTGGTAGATATTATCAATGAAAAAATGGTCATGATAGAAGTGCGTGGCGTAAAATTCCCCGCCTACATGGACCAGATAGACTTTCCTTACTTCAAGATGTTTTCACAAAAAACTATTGTTCCAAAGAAAAAGATTTTTGTAGATGATATCCGGAAGGAGAAACCCGCGCCGAAGAAAAAAGTGGCAGATGGTGTACTGCTGCAGTTCATTCCCGTCTTTGATAAAGATGTGTTTGATGATGACATCGTAGAAAAATTAAAGATCTACCTGGTGAATCAAAATGAAGAGGGTTACAATTTTGACTATAAACTTTTTTTTGGCGGCGAAGTTAATTTTCAACTAAAAAATACGATCGGCGGGCTCTCGGAATTTTACCTGCATGATATCAGTTTCGAGGATATGAGTGACAACCCGAAGTTTGATGTGGAGTTTTCGTTGCAGGTAGAGAACAAAAAAAAGGCGCCGTATTTTGAAACCTCGTTAAAGCCGAAGGCAAAACAACTCTTCAAAAAAATCGAGGAATTGCAGAAAAAGAATGAAGCTTCATTTTCCTTTGAATTGTTTTCCCTGTACCCCGATAAATTGGACGAGGAGAGGGTGGATCTTAGTAAACTGGGCAATGCAGGATACCGGGTGTACGACGCCAAAGAAGCCAGGAGTTACCTGCCTCCCGCGAGATCGGTCATCGATCTTCACATTGAAAAGCTCGCAGATGATTACGGGCATCTCACGAATTATGAGATCCTCAGCAGGCAATTGAACGAATTTGAAAAATATTATGAGTTAGCGGTTGCCCACCATCAACCCACCCTTATTGTCATTCACGGTGTAGGAGAAGGGAAGCTGAGAGACGAAATTCATGAAAGCCTTCGTTTAAAAAAAGAAGTGAAATCATTTGTGAACCAGTTTCACCCATCGTATGGTTTTGGGGCAACGGAGATTTATTTTAAGTAGTCCATAGTCCATGGTCGATAGTCCATAGACTATCGAAACCTGATGACTTTAGGGATGGAACTGAAGTTTACATTGTTCGTTTTCCCAGCACAATAATCCAGCAATAAAATTATAACCTGGCTCAGTTAAAGGCAGTCCGTACACCATCTTCTTTGAACCTTATACCTGCTATTCTTTTTTTAGAATTCAAAACTTTGTAACCGTCTATAGACCATCGACCATGGACTTTGGGCCACCTTCCCAAACAATCAGGAATCAATTGACTTCTCCTTCGGCAACGTAAAATGTAACCACGCCATACCGGCAATAGCAGCAAACAGCGATGCAAAAATGATCGCCGTTTTGGCAATTTCCACAAGGGACTGGTCATCAAAGGCCAATAGTGTGATAAAAATGCTCATGGTAAATCCAATGCCTGCCAGGAGAGCGGCGCCGAACATATCCTTCCAACTCAGGTCGGCAGGTAATATGCATAGTCCGGTGATCACCGCAATACCTGAAAACAACATAATACCAAGTGGTTTGCCAATGGTGAGCCCGGATAAAATTCCGATTCCTTCCATGGTGAACAAACCATCCGTCCAGCCGGTGTTAAACACCATTGCCGTATTGGCGAGGGCGAATACCGGCAGAATGAAAAAAGCGACGGGCTTATGTAGCCAATGTTGTAACACGTAGGAAGTAGAGCGTTCATCACCGTTTCCGAATGGAATAGCGAACGCCAGCAGCACGCCCGCAATCGTGGCATGAATCCCGGAATGCAACATGCAATACCACATAACAATTCCCCCGATGATATAAGGGATAATACTATAAACTTTCAAACGATTAAGGATGAGTAAAACAATCCATATGCCCACGGCAATGGCTGTGTAGGTAAATGAAATACCTGTAGAGTAGAAAACAGCGATCACTAATATTGCAAGCAGGTCGTCTATCACTGCCAGTGCCGTAAGAAAGACCTTTAACGAAGCGGAGACCCTTTTCCCAAGCAGGGATAAAACCCCGATGGCAAAAGCAATATCTGTAGCCATTGGAATACCCGCACCGGCCTGGGCGGTTGTACCATAGTTTAAGGCAAGATAGATACCAGCGGGTACCACCACACCCCCAACCGCAGCAATGATCGGCAGCAGGGCATTCTTAAAATCCGATAATTCGCCTATGTAGATCTCCCGTTCCAGTTCCAGCCCGATCAACAGGAAAAAAATGGTCATCAGGCCGTCATTGATCCAATGGGTTATTGAGTGCCCGTTAACGTCGCTTTCCCAGAACGCGGTATAAGGCACCTGCAGGCCGCTGTTGGCCAGGAGGATGGATATAATAGTACAAAAAATAAGGATAAAACCCCCTGTTTTCTCGCTGTTGAAGAAGCCGGTGAAAAGCGCTGTTAAATTCATGCTGCAATTTAGGGAAGGGAATTTATTTGAGCGGCCTCTTTTTAATCATGCCGCCTTTCATATCCTTTACGCTGGTCATTACCACGAAGGCATTGGGATCGATCTTCTCTATCTCATACTGCAGTCGGCCTACTTCCAGGCGGGTGACGATTGTATACAAAATTTTCATTTCGTAATTTCTCTCCCCGGTATGGCCGAACCCCCTTTCGCCATTATACACGGTAATGCCCCTGCCGAGTTTATTGGTGATCATATTTCGCAATTTTTCTGACTTCACGGAGATAATTGTAACCCCCATATATTCATCAATACCTTCGATAATAAAGTCCACTGTTTTGGCG
>JAKFCK010000637.1:0-2830 GCA_036676685.1 Chitinophagaceae bacterium
TTCAATTAAAAAAGAATATGTTTTGTAAGTATAACTAAGGCTGGGAGGAAACTGTATACACGGAGAAACACTAATCGGCACCGGCAGCGGGTTGGTAAAATCCTGCACGGCTGCCCAGTTATTGTTATCTGCGGTACCCAACACTTTCGAGTTATTATCATTATTGAAAACCCCGACAATATATTGTGGAATAAAAGTGGCCCCGCCAGGCCCGCGGAACAGCAGTAACCTGATGCGGTATTGTTTGCTGTTGGGGGCAGTTCCCGGCCCGACATATTCGTATCTCATTTCCCCGCCGATAAGGTGGGTCGCATGAAGCCCGGAAATAAAACTAAAACAAAAAATCAGCAGCAGTATTTTCTTCATAACGTCAGCATAGTTGGGGGGCATGAATATAAAACAAAAGGCCGGAACTCTTTGCTACTGCACTAACAATAATTGATGAATGGCCGCGTTACCGGATGAGAATGACCGTTCCCTTTTTGCTGATTTTATTTCCGAGATAATTGGTGCCTTCGGCATACCAAACGAATGTAGCAGTTGCCTGGGGAACACCGCCCAGCGTTCCATCCC
Organism: Chitinophagaceae bacterium; assembly: GCA_036676685.1. Classification (GTDB taxonomy): domain Bacteria; phylum Bacteroidota; class Bacteroidia; order Chitinophagales; family Chitinophagaceae; genus Ferruginibacter. The sequence continues at coordinate 574 of JAKFCK010000637.1, forward strand.
AACCCGTTTCTGTTTGCGTGGTAGAATATACGAGTTGGCCCCAGCGGTTGTACACCGTAAAAACATCCAGTGATCTCATGCCGATTAAAATCGGCTTAAAAATTTCATTCAGGCCATCGCCGTTCGGGCTGAATGCAGTGGGAACCAAAAGATCGGGATCTGTTTTAAATACATTCACCCGGATGGTATCCATATCAAAACAACCCTGCTCATTACTCACTTTTACCACGTATTGTATACTTTCCTGTGGCAGGGAAAGCGGGTTGAAGATAGTAGCGTTATTAAGCCAGGTGGAGGGCATCCAGAAATAATTGATACTACCGGTGCCGGTTAGTTGTAATGGTTGTCCAAGCACAACACTTGTGTCCGCGGGACCCGCATCGGCGATGATCCTTGCCACAGTTATCATTACCGTATCGTTCACGGGTTTCGGGCAGCCAAGGGTATCCCGCACGCTCACGATATACCGGGTATCGCGTGGAGGATTCAAGGAAACAGGATTTGCAATAAAACTGTTATCGAGAAAGGACCTGGGTGACCAGGAATAACTGCTGCCACCCGTTGCCTGCAGCTGGATAGACGTGCCAAAACAAATGGTACTGTCTTCTCCTGCATAGGCCACGGGGTAAGGAACTGTGCGTACGATGATTTCTTCTTCCTTAATGCATTTTCCTATACTGCCGGTAACCCGGTAAGTCGTGGTTGCCGCAGTGGGTGTGGCCACAGGGTCCTGTAGAGCCGGATCGTTTAGCGTAGCTCCCGGCGTCCAGCTGTATTGCAGGGCATCACTGCTTACCTGCAATGTCACGGTATCGGTACGGCATATGCTGGTGTCGTTACCTGCCAGGAGTGTTACCTCGTTCACCACGCGTACCGTTACTGAATCAAAAGCAACACAGCCATACGGGTCGGCATAACTTACCCTGTAAGTGGTAGTCACGTCCGGGCTTACAGAAGGCGTAAAACTATTTACGTTACTTATCATGTAGTTGGGGCTCCATGTTACGCTACCGCCGGAACTTCCCCTGGCAATAAGTTGCAGGGTATCTATGGCACATATCAGCGTATCGTTTGATACAGAAAAAACCGGTTTATCAGTGATGTCAATTTTTTTAACGATCGTGTCGATACAACCCTTGTCGCTTCCCACGATCAGCGTGACGTCGTAAGAACCTGCAGTGCCAAAGCTGTAAACCGGGTTCCTCAGGCGGCTCGTATCATTGGTGGCCGCCGGGTTGCCAAAATCCCATCGCCAATAATTCACATTACCATAATTGGCACGGGTGGCATCGTTGAACTGAACAGGCACTCCTTTGCACATAGGCGAATTGTCGGTGATGCCCGGAAAATAGCCCGGGAACACACTGAGTTTGGAAGTAGTGGAATCTGAACAGGATCCGCCACGGTTGATCACTAACTTAAGGTCATAAACGCCGGCCGCTGCATAGGTATGCACAGGTGTTTCTTCTGAAGAAGTGGTGCCGTCTCCAAAATCCCAGAAAAATGTTTCATTCAGCGGCGAAGTGTTCAGGTTATTGAAAGTAAAAGTAAAACCATCACAGCTGAGATAACCCGGTAATAATTGCGCGCCTGCGAAATCGCAGGGAGCCACAGAAATGATAAAATCCTTGCGGTGTTCCGATTTATATCTCATGGTGACTTTGTCATAGGACTGCACACATACGGACACCACGTACTTTCCTGCTTCGGGTGCCAGGCCGGAGATGATACCCGTCTGCGGGTTAATGGTCGCACGGTCGCCAAGGGGTAATGCCCCTGAATACCCATTGATATAATTCAGCGAACCGTAAGGAGGAGGCGAAGGATTAACTGGATTAGCATTGGTAACACCGCCACCATTGTACCCGTCACACAATGAGTAAACCAGTACGTCATTATCCGGGTCAGTTGCACTAAAATCAAGTGTGAATGGCTTGTTGTAACATACCACGGAGATACCCTGTGCAAATCTTGGGCTGTTGTCTATACCAATTGCCCCAAGGGCTATGGTGCCTGGTATTACGGTTGTGTAGGTTGCGCCAACAGAGTTGGGAATGTTCTCAATGCCATCTATCCTGCAACAGGTCTGGTAAGCCGCAGTGTATCCGGTACCGTTATCCGGCAGATCAATAGTGAAAGTATAATAACCAACGGTATACTCAAGGGTTGGCGGATTGGTAATACACGGGGGCAGCGGGTTTAGCGGCATTTGCAGGGAAGAGGATATGCTTACTCACCGGGAGGCGACGGATAGCCG
>JAKFCK010000638.1:0-4455 GCA_036676685.1 Chitinophagaceae bacterium
GCATTGAGGATCATACACCAGATAAAATTAGTGGTCAAGCCACCCCAGAGTATCACCACAAAAATCACGTTATTACGAAATAAAAATTCGCCCGTTTCGCCAGGGTTTGCAGCTTTCCACAATTCATTAGCCTGGATACCCATCGTGGTCCCTGCTTCTATCCCAAAACTGAAACAAGCACTTAATACGCCTGAGATAACCGCCAGTATCAATCCTTTAACCAACAGGAATTCGCTTCCGGAAGCATCAATATGAGAATGTTTAATCACTTTTTCACCATGTGCCCCGGTACTATGCACCACTTCGCCAACCATGTCGCCTCCCTTTAACTCCAGGTCGCGATCCTTCATTGCGCCGGCTTTACCGCAAATAATAATGCCTACAACACAAAGTAACAGGCCTAGCATAACAGTGAGTCCCCATGAGGTCCCAAAAAGATCCGCAATAGTATCCTTGCCATCTTTGGGGTTGAAATAATAATATACTGCAGGTACTAGTGCCCCAAAAACGGAGCAAAGGCCAAGGATGATGGAGCTGCCCAATGATACACCAAGGTAACGAACACCTAACCCATAGGTTAAACCCCCAATACCCCATAAAAGACCCATGATAAAAGTAGTAATCAATACTTCTGACGAAGCTGACCGGATGATATCCATAAAACCCGGGATGGTAAGATAAGCAGCAAGCGGTGGAACGATCAACCAGGAAAATAACCCTCCAACGATCCAAAAACTTTCCCAACTCCAGCCTTTCACTTTTTTGTAAGGCATATAAAAGCTACCCGACGCAAACCCGCCTACAAAATGAAACAAAACGCCCAAAATAACACCCATAAAAAGCTGTTTTTTATATATGAAAAGCAATTAAATGGAAAAATATGATGAATTCAATTCTGAGGCATCATGCACTGTTATGTATATTGAAAAGGAAATGTTTTTTGTTTAAGTTATATTTGGTTTTTATACCAGATCTCGTCGCAATGTTAGCCTCCTTTAATAAGATAATTTATATTGATGAGTTCTCGGCCACTCCGAAATACCAGCAATTGGCCAACTGTATCATCAAAGCCATAGAAAGCCGGAAATTACAGCTGGATGATGTGCTTCCCTCTATCAATGAACTGAGCTTTGAATTCGAGATTTCCAGGGATACAGCCGAAAAAGGATATCGCTACCTTAAAAAAACCGGGATCATCGGGTCGGTACCCGGCAAAGGATATTTTATTAAAAATGCAGATGTAGGGCATAAGATCAAGATATTCCTGATGTTCAATAAACTGAGCTCCCACAAAAAGATCATCTACGACTCTTTTGTAAGCAAACTGGGTGAAGCGGCCACTATTGACTTTTATGTGTACAACAACAACTTTTCCTTATTCAAAAACCTGTTACAAAACAGCCGGGAAGATTACAACTATTATGTGATCATCCCTCATTTTATGGAGGGCACCGAGAACGCCCATACAATAATTAATAATATCCCCAAGGAAAAGCTTTTACTACTGGATAAACTCGTGCCCGGTGTGACCGGTGAATATGGTGCTGTATATGAAAATTTCGACCAGGATATTTATAACGCGCTGGAGGAGGCATTGCCTCAACTGGCAAAATACCATACCATTAACCTTATCGTCCCGGAATACACCTATCACCCGGCAGAGATCACTACGGGGTTCACAAAGTTCTGCCAGGAATACGCCTTCAACCACAATCTTGTACATGATATCATGAAGGTGAATATCAATGAGGGCGAGGTTTATATTAACCTGATGGAAGATGACCTTGTGGTACTGATCGAAAAGATCATTGATAAAAAACTAGCGATCGGCAAAAATGTTGGTGTGATCTCCTACAACGAAACAGTACTCAAAAAAATAATACTGGATGGCATCACCACGATCTCAACGGATTTCCAGATGATTGGGGAAAAAGCTGCGGAACTGATATTGAATAAATCAGTGGAACACGTAGAGGCGAGGTTTTATTTGACGTTGAGGAATTCTTTGTAGTTTATTACACGAATTACTAACACGAATTATTCGAATTGAACGAATTTTACGAATTACGTATGTATTAGAGGCGGTTTAGTATTAAGCATTAGCCAGGGCGCGGTCCAGGTGGACATAACCGCCGTCTACATATACCAACTGCCCGGTGGTATGGGAGGATTTCGAGGATAATAAAAACACCACTGCATTGGCGATCTCTTCGGGTTTGGTCATCCGGTTGCCCAGGGGAATTTTTGATGCGATCTCCTTTAATTTTTCTTCCGGGTTGGCCAGGGTCTGGATCCACTTTTCATAAGCCGGGGTATACGATTCTGAAACGATCACGGCATTCACCCGGATATTGTATTTTAATAACTCTACGGCCCATTCCCTTGTTAAGGCAATTCGACCGCCATTACTGGCGGCATAGGCTGAAGTGTTGCCCTGCCCTGTGATCGCGGTTTTGGAGGCAATATTTACAATCGCTCCCTGCGACTTTATCAACTCCGGCAATGCATAATGTGCCAATAAATAATAATGCACCACGTTGGTGTGTAACGAAACCATAAATTTTTCGTAGTTGCCATTTTCCAGTCCCACGCCATCATTTACGCCGGCATTGTTAACAAGGCAATCAATACGACCCAATTTTTGGATCACAGTATTTATTGCGCCTTCGCATGACGCAGGATCTGATAACTCTGCAATTACCTGGAAAGCCTTTCCGCCAAGGGCTTCTATCTCTCCAACAATTTTAATGTTGTCTTTTTCATTGCGCCCCAATATTACAGGGATGGCGCCTTCGGCAGCCAGTACTTTGACGATCGCTTGGCCAATACCTTTTGCACCGCCGCTTACCAGAACAACTTTATCTTTTAGATCCAGGTCCATACTTTTTGTTTTTAATTTTTATGCTGCCGAATAAGCAACTGCCATTTGTTTGCTGGTTCCCAGCCCATCAATACCCAATTCCATGATATCTCCCGGTTTCAGGTAAACCGGTGGATTAAACCCTAGCCCTACCCCTGCCGGTGTTCCGGTAGAAATCACATCACCCGGCAGCAGCGTCATAAACCTGCTGACATAGGAGATCAGCACAGGTATATCAAAGATCAGGTTCGCTGTAGTACCATTCTGCATTTGTTCACCGTTCAATGTCAACCATAGTTTCAAATTGTTTACATCGGGTACTTCATCCTTGGTCACAAGCCAGGGGCCGATGGGCGCAAAAGTATCGCAGCCTTTTCCTTTATCCCAGGTGCCACCACGTTCCAATTGGAATTCTCTTTCACTCACATCGTTGTGCAGGCAGTAACCGGCCACGTGATCCATCGCTTCTTCTTCTGATACATAACTTGCTTTTTTACCGATTACGACTGCCAGTTCCACTTCCCAATCAGACTTCACAGAATCCCTGGGAATAATAACATTATCAAAGGGGCCACACAAAGCTGAGCTTGCTTTCATAAATATAACAGGTTCTGTTGGAGGCGTAGCATTGGTCTCCTTTGCATGATCAGCATAATTCAGTCCAATACAAATAATTTTTGATGGCCTTGCGATGGGTGAGCCTATTCGGGTGCCGGCAGGAACTTCTTTCAGCATTCCTTTATATTGCTCCAGCATCCACCCAAGGTGTAATAAGCCACCGTTTGAGAAAAATGCTTCGTTATAATCCTGGATGAACCCGGATACATCATAATTTTTGTCATTGATGGTCACTCCCGGCTTTTCTTTATTGGCCTCTCCAAATCGAATTAATTTCATGTACTTATTTTTTATATATCAAATATCCCGTTATTGGGATCGAAGTCAGTTGTTTAGTTTGATGAAACCACCATCAATCGGGTAGTCACAGCCTGTGATAAATGATGCTTCATCACTGCAAAGGTACAGGATGAGGTTGCCAATTTCTTCCGGCAATGCCATACGGCCGATAGGCTGTGTTTTTGATAATTTTTCAAACATCTCTTTTTCCTGCCCCGGGTAATTTTTTGCAAGGTAATTGTCAACGAACGGTGTGTGCACCCTGGCCGGCGAAATACAATTGCAACGGATGCCATCGGGAAGATAATCTTTGGCAACGGAAAGCGTCATGCCCAGTACAGCACCTTTGCTCATACTGTAAGCAAACCTGTCTGGTATGCCCACATTATTGGCAATAGATGCCATATTTAAGATCACACCGCCCCCGTTTTTTTTCATTTCGGGAATGGCGGAAAAAAGGCAATTATACATGCCCTTCACATTTACGTTGTACACTTTATCAAAATCTTCTTCTGATGTCGTATCTGCTTTACCGATGTTGGATATACCCGCACAATTTACCAGGATATCCACCCGGCCTATGGTTTCAAACAACGATTTTATTTCTGCCTGGTTGGTTACGTTCGCGGTATGGGTTTCTGCAATCCCCCCGGCAGCTTTGATTTCGTCCGCTGCAGCGAACAGCCCGTCTTCATTCA
>JAKFCK010000639.1:0-13515 GCA_036676685.1 Chitinophagaceae bacterium
GGTTACACCGTTGCTTTTCAAACATACAGCCGGCAATTCGCTCAAAATATTTCTAATGACCAGGGTGCAAATTATCTTTGCGTGATACCTGGTTTAAATACCGTACCCGCGACTAATAAAGATAGTTCCCCCGAGTTTAGCTTACCCGTTACCGTGATCTGTGCCAACTCAAATTTTACATTGGATTTTAGTGCAACGGATGCCCCGACAGATTCCCTGGTTTACAGTTTTTGCAATGCCTACAATGAAGGCCAGGCGACGCTTGCAGATTTCAGGAACCCCGCTCCCCCTCCTTATTTTTCTGTAAACTATATAGGCCCTTTCAGTGGAATTTCGCCCATGGGCCCACTGGCCACGATCAATCCGCGTACAGGAATCATTTCCGGTATAGCTCCCAACGCTGGCAAATACGTGGTTTGTGTTTGCATCGCCGTCTACCGGGCCGGCGTGCTTATTGCCTCACACCGGAAGGACCTTATCGTGGAAGTATCCGGTTGTATACCTACAGAAGCTAATGCCATGCCCGGGTTTACTACCTGCGACGGCTTCAATATCCAGTACTTCCATACCAGCACCGGCGCCAGCAATGTGTTCTGGGATTTTGGTGATCCCAATACACTTGCAGATACTTCTACACTTGACAATCCCGTGTATGTTTATGCTGATACAGGACTTTATACGGTGAAACTCATCATTAACAAAGGCGGAAACTGCACGGACTCTACTACGCGGACCATTGGTGTTTATCCAGGTTTTTTTCCCGGGTTTGAGCCCGCCGCCCCGTTATGTGTTGGTGTACCGGTTCAGTTTAATGACACTACCCGTTCGAGGTATGGGGTGGTGGATACCTGGCGATGGGATTTTGGCAACCCTGCTACGCAGTCTGACACCAGCAGGGCCCAGAACCCGGCTTACACTTTTACCACCGCGGGTTCTTATAATGCAAGATTGATTGTGACCAACAGTAAAGGCTGCGTAGACACGGTTTTCCGGAACTTTACTGTGTTGAACAGCCCCGTTCTTTCTGCTGTGAACAGTGATACCACGTACTGCGCCCTGGACAGTGTTCAACTAATGGCAACGGGTACAGGTAATTTTAGCTGGAGCCCGTCAACAAATATCGTTGGCGCCAATACGGCCACCCCAACAGTTTTTCCGGGCGCTGCCTCCACGTACTTTGTAACGCTGGAAAACCAGGGTTGCCTAACAAAAGATTCCGTCAAGCTCAATCCTCTAAACGACCTTACGAATAGTATAACCGCCTTACCGGCAGCTATTTGCCAGGGAGATACATTAACCCTCACAGGCAGTAGTAATAAAACGAGCCAACTCCGATGGCAATGGAGCCCGGCGGGTACACTCGCTACGCCCCTGGGCCCGGTCACCCGTGCTTTCCCTTCCGCCACAACAAACTATACTTTGCAAACCCGCTGGGGAAGGAACTGTGTTGCCAATGCTGCGATAAACATACCCGTCACTCCTTTAGCCATTCCAAATGCAGGGCCTGATACTGCTTTTTGTTTCAACCAGGCGGCCATACAACTATCTGCAACAGGTGGCAACAGCTATAGCTGGACACCGGCGGCAGGCCTGAGTAATACCAATACGGCGAACCCTATTGCCTCTCCTGTAATTACTACCAGTTATATTGTTTCTGTCGGCGTCACGGGTTGCGCAAAAACCAGGTCAGATACTGTTGTAGTGACAGTCAGGCCAAAACCTTTGATCGGGTTAACTAATGACACACTGATCTGTGTGATTGACACATTGCAGCTCAATGCCACCGGGAACGGGAGTGTGGCCTGGACTCCAAACTATATGATCAACAACACTGCGGTTTCATCGCCCCTGGTAAGCCCGGATATTCCCACTTTATATCGGGTACGCCTTACCGATAGTTTCGGTTGTTTTGCTGATGATTCTGTATTTGTGAATGTAAAAACCCAGGTAACCATCGATGCCGGCCCGGATACTACTATTTGCAAAACGGATGGTTTTACCATGCGTGCTACCGGTGATGCGCTCACTTACACCTGGAGCCCGGCCCAATTTCTGAGCGATGCTACAATAAAAAATCCTATGGCTGATCCGCCGGTGACGACGAGCTATACGCTAACAGGGAATATCGGTAATTGCCAATCGCAATCTGTGGTTACCATAAAGGTAGTTCCCTACCCGGTTGCATTTGCCGGTGCCGATACCACCATATGCATAGGGTTTGACGCACAGCTTAACGCCAGCGGTGGAAGCCTTTACGAATGGAGCCCTGGTATCTTTTTAAACAATCGCTTCATAGAAAATCCCATTTCACAAAGACCGGCGGCTGATGTACGATACATTGTTACCGTAAGAGATACCCTTGGATGCCCCGCCGCGGTAAAGGATACCGTGTGGGTGAGAGTAATACAAGCCCTGAATGTGGATGCAGGTCCTGCGGATACCAGCGTTGTAGAAGATGAACCCCTCCGGTTACAGGCAAGCGGGGCATTGAATTATACGTGGAGTCCGTCGACATGGCTGGATGACACGCGGCTGGCCAATCCTATTTCTAACCCCTTAGACAGCATAAAATATTTTCTCACCGGTACGGACGCTAATGGTTGTGTAGGCGCGGATAGTATAATGGTGCGCCTCTACCGCGTGGATGAAGACATGTACGTGCCAACTGCGTTTACGCCAAATGGCGACGGGTTAAATGATGACTTTAAGCCGATACTTCTCGGGATGAAATCCATTTCATATTTCCGCATCTACAATCGTTTCGGTGAACTTGTGTTCTCCACCACTCAAGTTGCCAAAGGCTGGGATGGTGTATTTAAGGGAAAACCCCAGGATATGGGCACTTTTGTATGGATGGCAGCAGGGATCACCTATAAAGGGCAACTGCGAAAGAAAAAAGGCTACGTAGTGCTCATCAGGTAAGCGCGGAATATCACGGCATCCAAAAAACGTACCTTCGCTATCGTGCATCAGGCCGCCAAGCCTGCTTGTGCAGCATTGTTACTATCAACTTTTATAGATACCAGGTATTATGAATGACATCGTTTTTATTACAGGAGCCACTTCAGGGATCGGGCAGGCCTGCGCAGAAAAATTTGCTGCGGCAAATTATGATCTCATCCTCACCGGCAGGCGCCGGGAACGGCTGGCAGAAGTGGAGCAGCATCTCACTGAAACTTATGGTGTAAAAGTTAACAGCCTTTGTTTTGACGTTCAAAACAAGGAGAAGGTTTTTTCCAACATAAGTTTGCTCTTACCGGAATGGCAAAACATCAAAATATTGATCAATAATGCCGGCCTTGCCCTTGGGAAAGATCCATTCGACAAGGCTGACATGGATGACTGGGAGACCATGATGAACACCAACGTGAATGGCCTGCTGTATGTAACCAGGGCACTATTGCCCATGCTCATAAAAAACGGCAATGGCCATATTATCAATTTGGGATCGGTAGCCGGAAAAGAAGTGTATGAAAATGGCAACGTATACTGTGCAAGCAAATTTGCCGTAGACGCATTAAGCAAATCCATGCGCATTGATCTATTGAAACACGGCATTAAAGTCACAGCCATTCACCCGGGTGCTGTAGAGACTGAATTTTCCCTTGTAAGATTTAAGGGAGATGAAAATAAGGCAGAAGCGGCGTATAAAGGATTAGTGCCGTTGACTCCTATAGACATTGCGGACACTATTTATTACTGTGCAAGCCTGCCGCCGCACGTTTGTATCAATGACCTCGTGATCACTTGCCTGCAGCAGGCGGGTTCATATTATTTTTATAAGGCATAAGGCGGCCCAGTTAATAATTTTCAGGATCTTCTTTAAGTAGTTTTTTGTTTTACAATCATTTGAGAAATAGACAAATACCTAATTAACAATGCTTTTACCGGGGGTGGCACAATATTAGTTCAACCCCCTCGTTTACATGATGTAGTTTCATTTTGGACAGTTCAGCATTTAGTGCTATACTTGTTTATCCAATAATCTTAATTCACGGATGAAGAACCTTTTTGTGCTGACCTCTATTCTATTTTTCACCGTAGGCGGGTACGCTGCCCGTGCACAGAATGTTATACGACAACTCCCCTGCAACAACATTTCGATACGCCAGCAGGCAGACAGCATAAAAGAGCAACTTAACCTGGCAGGTTTTATCGTGGTCAAAGAAGCATCTGTATCTATGGAAAGCGAATATGAAATGCCGGTAATAGTTCCCCTTACGCAGGGTAGCTGGTACCAGTTCGTTTTCATTGGCGATATGAGTTCCAAACTATACGAAGTACGTATGTTTGACTGGAACGAAAAACAGGTCGTGTACCAAAAGAAAATGTGGGGTGATGTGGATGGTAACGTGATCCGGTACGATTATATCCCAAAGACCACTGAATACCACATGATCAAACCCGTACAGGTAAATAAGAAGAAAAAGAAAGACCTCTGTGGCTACGTGATGCTGCTGAAAAAGATTAAATAGTTATCACCGCTTTTTGTACAGTTTTGCTTCACAAGTTACCTCTTTAGGTATTTCCCGGTTAATAATTGTTGCATCACTTCCTCTTTCAGGTTCCTGCTGATGGGCACATGGTAGGCGCCGATCTTCACATCATTCCCATCGATACTATCAATTTTTTCCGCGGCGATAATATAGGATTTATGCACTTTAATAAATTTCCCCATCGGCAAATATTCTTCAACGGATTTAAAGGTGAGATAACTGATATATTTTTTAGTAAGGGTTTGAATGGCTACATAATTTTGTAAAGCCTCCACAAACAGGATCTCATCCAACAGGATCTTTACCAGCTGGTTGTCTGCTTTGATAAAAAAATAGACCGGCGCACCATGTCCTGCCTTGTCCTTATTTTTCTGCCGTAATTCATAAAACTCTTTCGCCCTCGTTGCCGCCTTAAGGAACCTGTCAAAGGATATTGGTTTCAGCAGGTAGTCCAAAGCATTCAGCTCAAATCCATCTAATGCATATTGGGGAAAGGCCGTTGTAAATACAACTGCCGGGGGGTTAGACAAAGTTTTTAAAAAGTCTAACCCGGTGATCTTTGGCATCTGTATATCAAGGAACATAAGTTCTACATCTCCTCCCGCGAGTATTTCACCGGCATCTAACGCATTTTCGTACTCGCCCAACAGTTGGAGAAAAGGAATATCGGCAACGTATTCTTTTAAACCCTTCCTGGAGAGTGGTTCGTCATCGATTATAATACAGCTGATGGTCATACAGGCATTTTAAATGTTAATTTGAAGGCCTACTTTAAATACATCTTCTCCATCAAATATCTCCAGTTTGTGCGAACCGGGGTAAAGTAATTCAAGTCTTTTTTTTACGTTTTTTAACCCGATGCCACCGGGTTTTTCAGTTTTGGCTTCCGCTGCATCCTTTGAATTTTCCACTACAAAAGTAAAATGCCCGTTGCTGCGATCCATGCTTAGTTTAATATAGTTGGCCCTGCCGGGGTAGTTGGAGATATGCTTGAAAGCGTTCTCTACAAAAGGGATCAACAATAATGGTTCAATAACAAAATCTTTTACCTTTTCAGTTCCCTCAACCGCCACCGTGTAATGCTCATTCTTTCGCAGCTTCTGCAGATCAATGTAATCCCTGAGGTAACTGATCTCCTTTTCAATAGGTATCGGTGCGCCATTCATTTCGTACAACTGGTAACGAAGCATAGCGGAAAATTTATGCAATGCATTCCTTGCCTCCGGGTTGTTTTTATCAATTAAAAAATAGACCGAATTCAGGGAGTTGAATAAAAAATGCGGGTTGATCTGGGACTTCAGGAAATTTAACTCTGCCTCCGCTTTTTCTTTTGCCAGTTCCGCCAGGTTCTTTTGCATCCTTATATAATCAAACAATAATTTTATCGCCACCCCGGAGGTTACCAGGAAAAAATGCGGGATGATGTTATCATACACACGGGTTTTAAAATTGGCTGTAAAATTAATGAGGGCGGGGCTGTTGATCACATGGCCGATTATATACATTTTGAACATGCTGCTACAGGTGATCATAACAATAAACGCGGTTGCAAACCAAACATACCTTTTCCTGTAGAGCAGCTTTGGGATCAGGATATAGTTTGTGACGTAGATCATGAGGGCAAGGTCTACGACCTTAATACTTGTCACCAGCAGAGCTGTGGAAGAGCGTGCGTAATCCTGGTACCGTAGGAAATACCATATGCCGAACAGCATCATCCAGAAAATGAGGTGATGTAGTTTATACCTTATAATAAAATGGCCGGCATTCATATTCCAAATTAAAATTACACTTTCCATTCTTTAAAAGCTATTACAGCATTGGAAGCATTTACGGGACGAAAGGGGTTTTCCCTTTCGTCAGGCAGGATTTTCCTTTGGTGTAAATATTGAAGCTTCTGCCGGGTAAGTTTCTCATTTTGTGTGGCAAAGCCTTGATATGAAATGCATAACAATAATATACCTGCTTTGCTATTTCGCTACCCCTGGATGCGCACAGGATCCCTCCGGGAAAGTAAAGGAGCAACATGTAGGCGGAAGCTGCGAGGGATGTGAAGCAATATTCGAAAGCCCGGTTCCATTAGACCGGCTACCCTGGACTGATACCTTACCGGATTTTGTGGAAGCAGGGCCGAAGATGGTGATTAGCGGTGTAGTGTACAAGGCGGATGGAAAGACGCCTGCCCCGGATGTCGTACTCTACATTTACCATACTGACCAGGCTGGAAATTATGTGAATAGGAATAATGAAACAGGTTGGGGCCGGCGGCATGGTTATATCCGCGGTTGGATGAAGACCAATGAAAAAGGCCAATATAGATTTTATACATTGAAGCCCGCATCTTATCCTAATACTACAGCGGTAAAACATATTCATCCTATTATCAAGGAACCTGGGATAAACGAATATTGGATCGACGAATTTGTCTTTGACGATGATCCTTTCCTGACAGCAGCATTAAGAAAAGAAAACCAGCAACGCGGAGGAGGTGGTGTGATCAAATTAAAAAAGGTCAACGGCATTTTAGCCGGTGAGAGAAACATTTACCTCGGTAAAAATATTCCGGGGTATCCGAAGGAGAATTGACCGAAGGGGTAAATAGGTAGTCAAAATTTGAAAGAAGAATGTCGCCCCTTCAAAGTGCCCGGAACTTCATAATTCTTTGGGCTCTAATAATCATCCCTTCGGGATTAAAAATATAAGGCGCTCTTTTTCTGTCGGATGCTGAAGGTGAAAAACACCTGCAGCGGCGTCAATTGGTTCCAGGTCACTTCACTGTTGGTAAAAAAACAACAGCGGCGAAAAATATCCGAACGGCGGCAGAAGTCGCCGGGAAACTCCTAAAAGTGTCGAAAATCGTGCGTACCGGATTCCAGGGTTTTGGGCAACTTCTGCAATAATTGCTACTTTTTGCCTTATTTTAGGCTTAAATCGGTGCTTTTCTGCCTAAATTTTGATGCCAGTTCTGTGACATTTTTTTCACCAGGTCATTTTTTGTCACAACTTCCAACGGCAGTAAAGTTTGTGACACTTTTTTGTCAGGCTAGAAAATCTGTCACAAAAATTAAAGGCTTTCCTGGCTATTTCTACCCGGATACGGCGTGTTTTAAGGGTATTTTCATCGATTTATGCCACATCTGACACAAAATATCCAAATCCTATTTGCAAAGTATGAAACAAAAATGGGCATAGTTGACTCAAAGGAAGAAAGACCAGCATCGGCTCAAAAAAATGCCACCCCTTCGGGGTTCATACAACTCCTGCGAGCTATAATAATCATTCCTGGAATGACTACATAAAGCTCATTCTTACTTACTGAATTTTTCTTCGACACCTCATCGGTTAAAAACCGTATGGGGTATTCTTTGGTGTAATTCATGGAATTCCTGCACAATGTCCCTTTTGCTGAAACCAGCCCTCGGCAGTCATTGGTGCAATTCGTATAATTCGTGTAATTCATGCATAAAAAAAAGGAGCAAGACTTTCATCTCACTCCTTAATTATTTCATTATCAAATTAGCTCATTGACCTTACTCTTCTTCATCATAGCTCATCGCCTCTTTCGTAGTCATAAGCAATTCATATTCTTCCTTGCTTCCTACGATCATATTCTCAAACTCACGCAAACCTGTACCTGCCGGGATATGATGACCAGTGATAACGTTCTCCTTCAATCCCAGCATTTCATCGGTCTTACCTTGTATAGCTGCAGAGCTTAATACTTTGGTAGTTTCCTGGAATGATGCTGCAGATATCCAGCTATGAGTACCCAAAGATGCTTTGGTGATACCCAGCAACAACGGTGAAGATGTAGCAGGACTTGCATCACGGAATTCAACCAGCTTCTTATCTGCCCTTCTCAGGATAGAATTTTCTTCCCTCACTTCACGCAAGGTAATGATCTGGCCGGTTTTCAACCTTGTGCTATCGCCGTGTTCTGTAACAACTTTTTTGTCGTAGATGAAATCGTTCTCTGCATTAAAGTCGATCCTGTCTTCTGTATCTCCTTCAAGGAATTTGGTATCGCCGGCATCCTCGATCGTTACCTTACGCATCATCTGCCTTACGATAACTTCCACGTGTTTGTCATTGATCTTCACACCTTGTAAGCGATAAACTTCCTGGATCTCATTCACAACATACTCCTGCACGGCAAACGGACCTTTGATGGAAAGAATATCTGCCGGGGCAGTTTGACCATCAGATAACGAAGAACCTGCTTTCACAAAGTCACCATCCTGTACCAGGATCTGGCGGCTCAACGGAACAAGGTATTTACGTACCACACCATCTTTTGCTTCTACAATGATCTCCCTGTTACCACGTTTGATAGCACCGAAAGCAACAACACCATCGATCTCGCATACCACTGCAGGGTTACTTGGGTTACGTGCCTCGAACAATTCTGTTACGCGAGGCAGACCACCCGTGATATCTTTCAGTTTGCTTAAGATCCTTGGAATTTTCACCAACACCTGCCCGCTTCTTACATCATCTCCTTCTTCAATTACGATGTGTGAACCAACCGGGAGGTTGTATGCTTTTTTCTCCTTGCCTTCTACAATAATAACAGGCAATTTGGTTTTATCTTTAGTTTCAATAACCACTTTTTCACGGTGACCAGTTTGCTCATCCGCTTCATCACGGTAAGTAACACCTTCGATCAATGCGTCGAACGTGATGGTACCATTTACTTCAGCAACAATTACGTTGTTGAACGGATCCCATGTGCAGATCACATCACCCTTAGCTACTTTCTGCCCGTCTTTTACATTCAGCACAGAACCGTAAGGAATGTGCATGCTGTTCAACAAACGATCAGACTTCACATCGATGTTCCTGATCTCACCGGTACGACCGATAACCACCTGTATTTTTTTACCCTCTGCATTTTCGGTAGCTACTGTACGTAGTCCGTCAAACTGAAGGGTACCGTCAAATTTGGCATAAAGTGAAGATTCCACCGAAGTAGAACCAGCCACACCACCTACGTGGAAGGTACGTAGCGTCAGCTGTGTACCAGGCTCACCAATCGACTGCGCAGCGATAATACCAACCGCATCACCACGTTGTGCCAGGATACCACTTGCCAGGTTTTTACCATAACATCTTACACACACACCACGTTTGCTTTCGCAGGTTAATACAGAACGTATCTCTACAGTTTCAATTCCGCTGTCATCTATTTTTCTTGCATCATCTGCACTGATTTCTTCGCCGGCATGGATGATCAACTCATCAGTAACCGGGTGGAAAATATCGTGCAATGAAGTACGACCTTCGATCCTGTCGCTCAATGGTTCGATAATATCTTCGTTATCTTTTAATGCAGAAGTTGCAATACCACGTAAAGTGCCGCAATCTTCTTCATTGATAACAACATCCTGTGCAACGTCCACCAGCCTACGGGTAAGGTAACCAGCATCCGCCGTCTTAAGGGCCGTATCCGCCAAACCTTTACGGGCACCGTGGGTGGAGATAAAGTACTCCAATACACTCAGGCCATCCTTAAAGTTTGCAAGGATCGGGTTCTCAATGATCTCAGATCCTGATGAACCACTCTTACGCGGTTTAGCCATCAGTCCCCTCAGTCCAGCCAGCTGCTTGATCTGTTGTTTACTACCACGGGCACCGGAATCAAGCATCATGTAAACAGAGTTGAACCCTTGTTTATCAGTTGCCAGTTCACGAATAAGCGTTTCCGTTACTTTAGTATCCACACGGCTCCAGATATCAATGATCTGGTTGTAACGCTCATTATTTGTGATAAGACCCATGTTGTAACTGTCCCATACTTCGGCTACTTCCCCTTGTGCATTTTCCACCAGTTCAGCTTTAACAGCAGGGATGATAAGGTCATTGATGTTGAACGATAGTCCACCACGGAAGGCCATGCGGTATCCGAGGGTTTTGATATCATCCAAAAATTTAGCAGTGATAGGAACACTTGTCCATTTGATAATATCACCGATAATTTCACGCAGGTTCTTTTTTGTAAGCAGTGCGTTGATGAATCCTACTTCTTTTGGCACAAACTGGTTGAACAGTACACGGCCTACAGTAGTTTCAATTAATTTATAAGTCAGCGTTCCGTCGTTGTTACGATAGTTCGCTTTTACTTTAATGTTGGCATGAAGGTCGATTTGCTTTTCATTGTAAGCAATGATCACTTCTTCTGCAGAATAGAAAGATTTGCCTTGTCCTTTAACGATCTCTGTATCAGTAGATTTTTTACCCTTGGTGATGTAATACAAACCAAGTACCATGTCCTGGGAAGGCAGGGTGATAGGCGTACCATTCTGAGGGTTCAAAATGTTGTGAGAAGAAAGCATTAATAACTGGGCTTCCACGATTGCAGCGTTGCTCAAAGGAACGTGTACCGCCATCTGGTCACCATCGAAATCCGCGTTAAAGGCCGTGGTTACCAACGGGTGTAACTGGATCGCTTTACCCTCGATCAACTTCGGCTGGAAAGCCTGGATTGACAAACGGTGAAGGGTTGGGGCCCTGTTCAACATAACCGGGTGACCTTTCAATATATTTTCAAGAATATCCCAGATGATCGCTTCTTTCTTATCAACAAGCTTACGGGCACTCTTAACTGTTTTTACAATACCTCTTTCAATGAGTTTGCGGATAATAAACGGCTTAAACAATTCTGCCGCCATATCTTTTGGCAAACCACACTCATGCATTTTTAACTCAGGCCCTACCACGATAACCGAACGACCAGAATAGTCAACACGTTTACCCAACAGGTTCTGGCGGAAACGGCCTTGTTTACCTTTCAATACATCACTCAATGATTTCAGGGCACGTCCACCTTCTGCTTTAACGGCATTAGATTTCCGGCTGTTATCAAATAATGAATCAATAGCTTCCTGCAACATCCTTTTTTCATTACGAAGGATAACTTCCGGCGCTTTAATTTCCAGTAACCTTTTCAAACGGTTATTACGGATAATAACACGACGATAAAGATCATTCAGATCCGAAGACGCGAAACGGCCACCATCCAATGGTACCAATGGACGTAATTCCGGTGGTATAACCGGGATATATTGCATTACCATCCACTCGGGACGGTTATTGATCCTTGTATTGGCATCACGGAAACTTTCTACAACACTCAGCCGCTTTAAGGCATCTGCTTTACGCTGCTGGGATGTTTCGTTTGCTGCTGCATGGCGAAGATCAAAACTCAGCTGATCCAGGTCCAGTTTGCCCAACATTGCATGAACGGCTTCTGCACCCATCTTAGCGATGAATTTTTCCGGATCTTCATCAGGAAGCATCTGGTTTTCTTTTGGCAAAGTATCCAGGATATCCAGGTATTCTTCTTCAGTAAGAAGATCACCATAGTTCTGTCCTTTATCTGCGCGAATACCTGACTGGATCACCACGAAACGTTCGTAGTAAACAATTGTTTCCAGTTTCTTGGAACTCATCCCCAGCAGGTAACCGATTTTATTTGGTAATGATTTGAAGTACCAGATATGTACAACAGGTACAACAAGCTTAATGTGGCCCATTCTCTCCCTGCGCACTTTTTTCTCTGTTACTTCTACGCCACAACGGTCGCAAACGATACCCTTATAACGGATACGCTTATACTTACCGCATGCACATTCATAATCTTTTACCGGCCCAAAGATCCTCTCGCAAAACAAACCATCTCTCTCTGGTTTGTAAGTACGGTAGTTGATTGTTTCCGGCTTTAAAACTTCACCATAGCTTCTTTCCAGGATGCTATCCGGAGAAGCCAAACCAATTGTGATTTGAGAAAATGTTGCCCTCGGACGATTTTCTTTTTTGAATGCCATATTCTAATTGATAAATTTTTAATTGATAACTGATAATTATTTAACCACCAGTTTGTTCGTCTTTCAACTTCATTGAGACTTGCCCGGTTCCCCCTTTAGGGGGCGGAGGGGGCTTATTACTCAAATTTCAGATCAAGACCCAAACCTCTCAGTTCATGCACCAGTACATTGAATGATTCAGGGATACCGGCTCTTGGTATGTTGTCACCTTTAACGATGGCTTCATACGTTTTAGCCCTTCCGATGATATCATCGGATTTAAGGGTAAGTAATTCCTGCAGGATGTTAGATGCACCATAAGCTTCCAGTGCCCAAACCTCCATCTCACCAAAACGCTGACCACCAAACTGGGCTTTACCACCAAGCGGTTGCTGCGTAATAAGACTGTATGGTCCGATTGAACGGGCATGCATCTTATCATCTACCATGTGGTGCAGTTTGATCATATAGATCACACCCACGGTAGCTTTCTGGTGGAATCTTTCGCCGGTCTCTCCATCGAAAAGATGCGTATGACCCATGCTAGGAATATTTGCTTTCGTGCAATATTCAGCGATCTCATCAACAGTGGCTCCATCGAAGATCGGTGTTGCGAACTTCATCCCGAGCTGTTTACCAGCCCATCCGAGGATCGTTTCATAGATCTGGCCCAGGTTCATCCTTGATGGTACACCCAATGGGTTCAGCACAATGTCAACCGGGGTTCCGTCTTCCATGAAAGGCATGTCTTCTGCTCTTACGATCTTCGCAACGATACCTTTGTTTCCGTGACGGCCCGCCATCTTATCACCCACTTTCAGTTTACGCTTCACAGCGAGATAAACTTTAGCAAGTTTCAGTACACCGGCAGGTAGTTCATCACCGATAGAGATGTTGAACTTCTCTCTCTTATATCTTCCCAGCTCTTCGTTGAAACGAATGCTGTAGTTGTGTAATAATGTGTTGATGAGGTCATCGGTATCTTTCTCACCAGTCCATCCCAAAGGATTTACATTCTGGTAATCGATGGTAGCAAGATTCTTTGCATTGAACTTTGCACCTTTACCGATCTGCATCTCACCGAAGTTATTGCTAACGCCTGCAGATGCTTTATCTCTCAGCAGTGTCTGCAATTTGCTCAGCAATGCTTCTTTGATCTCTTCTACATTCTGCTCGTGTACCTTTTCGATCTTCTCCAGTTGTGCTTTTTCACGAAC
>JAKFCK010000640.1:0-3312 GCA_036676685.1 Chitinophagaceae bacterium
TATTTACCGTGTGGGCGCCCACCAACACTGCTTTGCAGGGCATTGATCCTGCGCTGGTGGCAGACAAAGTCAGGCTGAAAGCATTCCTGATGAACCATATCAGTAACCAGTTATACTTTACGAAAGACGCAGCTGTGCCTCTTCGTATACGTTTGATCAACGGTAAATACAATACATTCAGTGCAACTAAATTCGACCTCGCCACACTGGTGAGCACAGATAAATATTACAGTAATGGAGTGTTGCATAGCATAGATGCGATGGTGCCTCCTCTGCAGAATATCTGGGAGTTTATTAATGCAACCAGCACGCAGTACGCGCAAAATGCTTATGTGCTTTCCCTGAACTATAATGGCTTTGATCCGGCAACGGCGATCGTGGATAGTATCAGCAGGCTCACGGGATTACCGGTGTACCGCCCCGGAACCGGCATAGTGCTCCGCAACAGGTTAAACGAAAGAGTTTTTGACCTTAAAAGGGAAGATAATCAATACACTTATTTTGTAATGCAGGATGTTGCTTTCGGGGTGGAAGCAGATTCGCTGAGGCCATATTTTGCCGCCGATGTGATGTCAACCACGGATAGCCTTACCCGCTGGAACGTGATCAAAGACCTGGTATACGATACCATGTACACTTCTGCAACTCAAATTCCTGCAACATTACTATCTAAATCAGGGGTGAGCGTGCCATTCAGCAGCCTCAGCGTAGTAGATGTGAAAAAAATGAGCAATGGGTATGTATACATCATGAGTAACCTCGATGTACCCACTACAAATAAATTTTTACCCATCTTGCTGGAAGGAGAGAGCCCGAGTGGTTTTCGCCAGTATGACAAAACGGGGAACATTAACTACCGGTTGCGCAGGAACCCGGTGACCTTAGCCAATTTTTCCGATATCATGATCACCGGCCACGGGGTAAGTTTATTCTATGCGTTTTACCGGGTGTACGAAACACCGTCTATCAAATACCAGGTGTATGCAAAAGCAACCAATGATTTCCAGGCCGGGGCGTTCAGCCAGACCATCAGGGCCTGGCATGATGGCCTTGCTGCCGAGCAGGGTATGCTCACATTTGCAGTGCCTCTATTCACAGCCGCGGGGGCTTATGACGAAAAGAACCTGGGTACGATCACCATTTCTAAATACGGCACAGTTGACTGGCGGCTTACCTCCATTACAACCGGCCCGATGACACTGGATTATTTAAGACTGGTGCCATTGCCATAAATCATATTACCAAGCTATTATTTTACAATCATGCATATGTATAAAAAGATACTGACATTAACCCTCGCAATGGCTGCTTTGATTAGCGGGAATGCGCAAGACGCGGCAAAGCCGGCTACGGGAAATGAATACAAAATTGCAGGCACGGTGAGAAGTGCGGTTAACGGCAAGCCCTTATCGGGTATGCGGGTGAGCTATAAAAATATTGCAGCTTCTATTTCGGACTCCACCGGTGTTTTTGCGATCAACCTGCCAGGGAAAGAAGTAATGTTATCTGTGGCTGGTGAGGGATACCAGGCCAAAGATGTAGCTGTAAAGGGCGCAGATATTTTGAATATCGTGCTTTATCCAACCGGGTTTACTTCGGCTGCAAACCAGGTAGACCTGCCGCAGGGCAGAGTGTCCGGGACACAAAACCCACATGCCGTTACAGGGGTGCATGTAAATGATAGCTGGAACCGATACAGTGAAACACCTGATGCTTACCTGCAGGGAAAAGTTGCGGGTCTTAATGTGATCCGCCGGAGTGGAACCCAGAATGTAGGTGCAGCATTATTCCTAAGGGGGATCAACTCTTTATATGCAACCAATCAGCCGCTGATCATCGTTGACGGTATTATTTTCAACAACAGCAATATCGGTGGTTCGATCATTTCTAATAATTATACGAACCCTCTTTCTACTATCGACATCAGGGATGTGGATGACATCACGATACTTAAAGATGCTTCCTCATTGTATGGAAGCAAGGGTGGAAACGGTGCAATCATTATCACCACGATCCGTGCAAAGGAATTGGGTACAAAAATAGATTTTGCCGTGTTTGGCGGCTATAATGCAGTACCAAAAAATTTACCGGTGCTCAAAGCCGCAGACTACAGGACCTATCTCGCAGAGATCCTTAAAACAAAGGGATTGTCTGATGCAGAGATACAAAGCCAGCCATACATGAATGACGATGTGAACGCCCCGGGTTATTATGCTTATCATAATGAAACCGACTGGCAGGACCTGGTAATGAAAACTTCCTACACAAAAAATATTTACCTGAAAGTTACCGGTGGTGATAACATTGCCCGGTATGCTATCTCTCTTGGTTTTTTAAATAACGATGGACTGACCAAGAACACGGATATTTCTAAATACAATATGCGCTTCAATGGTGACCTTAACCTGAGCAAGCGGATGACTGCCACCACGAATCTCGCTTTTACTTTTTCTGAACAGAATGTACGCGACCAGGGAAATTCACCAAAGACCAGCCCCTTATTTCTTTCCCTGGTGAAAGCACCATTCCTGCGCACCAACGATGTATCTGCCGCAGGCCTGGAGTCGCCGACATTGGCAGATAAAGACACCCTGAATATCAGTAACCCTCTTGCCCTTACAGACATAGGGTTGGGGCTCAATAAGAACTACCGCTTTTTTGGATCGATCGGCTTAAATTATGAGATCACCAAAAAACTGGTGCTATCCACTACCCTGGGCATTGTGTTTGATAAAGTACGGGAGAATTTTTTCGTACCCCGTAAAGGTGTAACGCCAGACTCATTAACTACAGGCATCGCTTATAGCAGGATCGGAACGCAGGTAACTTCCCTGTTTTCGCTGTATAACGATACCCGGCTTACTTATTCCACCAGTTTCAAAAAACTGCATGTGCTTAAGGCTATGGCTGGTTTCCGCTACATGAAAGACAGGACCGAGCAGGACTTCGGCTTAGGCTTTAATTCCGCGATCGATGAACTGGTAAGTATAGGTAACGGTGCGAACGGGCTTAGGAGAATTGGTGGCGATATCGGGGAGTCCAGGTGGTTAAGCACTTATTTAAATGCAGATTATTCCATCGCTGATAAATATTTTCTTTCGGCAAACCTGGCAATGGATGGTTCCAGCAGGTTTGGAGAAGAGGCTACCGGCGGGGTTAAATTAGGGGAAAAAGTTTTTGGTGTTTTCCCTTCCCTTGCGGCGGCGTGGATAGTGTCTTCAGAGAAATTTTTGGCGACCAGCAAAATTGACCTTTTAAAATTAAGAGCTTCTGCCGGTTTATCGGGGAATGATGATATCGGCAATTATACAG
>JAKFCK010000641.1:0-3557 GCA_036676685.1 Chitinophagaceae bacterium
TTTCTGTAATTTCCCTGCAACGGTCCGTGCGAAAATTAAAGGATATCACTGCGTCGCCGGCAGCCATCGTAGTTTTGCGCAGATTTGCGTTGATAATAGGCATTATAAATTCATCCGTCACCTTATTATCATAGGAAGTTTTAATAGAGGACAGTATATTTGCGGATCGCTCGCCAATTCCTTTTACAAGGGCATCATAGGCAATTTTCACTCTTTCCCATCTTTTGTCCCGATCCATGGCATAATACCTGCCAGTAACTGTAGCCAGTTCGCCGGTGGTCCTGCCCAGGTGTATCAACAGGTCTTCCATGAACCTCAGGCCGCTTTTTGGGTCCGTATCTCTTCCGTCAGTAAAAGCATGGATCAAAACATTTTCAAAGTCGTGGGCCTTACAGATTTCCGTTATAGCTTTAAGATGATTGATATGCGAATGTACTCCCCCGTCACTCACCAATCCCATCAGGTGAAGTGTTGTGCCGTTTTGCCTGCAGTGGCCGATGGCCTGTAATAGTGTGGCATTCTGGTGAAAGACTTTATCCCTGATCGAAACATTGATCCGCTCTAGTTCCTGGTAAACAACCTTTCCTGCGCCAAGATTCATATGGCCTACTTCACTATTTCCCATCTGGCCCTCAGGCAGGCCTACATCCAGGCCGCAGGTAACAAGGGTCGTGTTGGGATACCGGTTATATAATGACGTGACAAACGGTACATGCGCATGCTGGATAGCATCACTACTTTTCACCTTACCAAGCCCCCATCCATCCATTATAGCTAATATTATTTTCTTATTTTCCATTATGTAAAACTACTTATTTGAAAGACACATAACCATTTTGCTGTCGGCAGGGTGCAAAAATATTCTAAAACGTGCAATTTTAAGGTTTGTTGGCACGTTTTTAGCCGAATGCAGATCGAACAAAAAACGGATCAGATGAAAAGATTTTTTACCTTATTATTCCTTTCCCTCACCTTGTTTTCATTTAGTACGCGGCTTGGGATCGAGGAGGTTGTTGCTTCGCTGAAATCAGGTAATGCGAGCCAGATTGCCCGTTATTTTGATAATACAGTAGAGATAACACTTCCGGAGAAAACAAACAGCTATAGCAAGAGCCAGGCTGAGGTGATACTGAGAGATTTCTTCAATAACAATGCTATCAAAGATTTCCAGGTGTTGCATAGGGGGGACCAGGGCGGATCTCAATATTGCATTGGCAAACTCATTACTAAAAACCATGCTTATCGTACTACCTTTTTTATGAAACAAAAAGGAGATAAGCAAGTGTTGCAGGATATACGATTTGAGAATTAATTTGTTTTAATAGATACCAAAAAGCTCCTGTTAACAGGAGCTTTTTTATTGCCTTAAAAAACAATTTGCTTACTTAGCTTTGTCGAATGATGAATCAAGAAATACTGATCAATGAGCTCATCACCGCGGCGTTGAAAGAAGATATCGGGGACGGAGACCACTCCACGCTATCCACGATCGATAAGAAGGCAGAAGGCGGGGCGGTGCTTAAAATAAAACAGGACGGTGTACTTGCTGGCATGCAGGTGGCAGAAAAGATCTTCCGGGTCATGCAGCCTGGTATTGAATTTATCGCACAGAAACAGGACGGGGAAACAATGAAATACGGGGAACAGGCGTTTGAGGTGAAAGCAAATGTGCATACGATCTTACAATGTGAGCGCCTTGTGCTGAACTGTATGCAACGCATGAGTGGCATTGCCACCCTTACCCGGAAATATGTGCAGCGGTTGGAAGGATACAAAACGCGTTTGCTGGATACCCGGAAAACCACCCCTAATTTCCGGGTGTTGGAAAAAGAGGCGGTGAAGATCGGTGGTGCAATGAATCACCGTTTCGGTTTATACGATATGATCATGCTTAAAGACAATCATATCGACTATTGTGGTGGAATCAAAAATGCGATTGAAAAGGCATATGATTATGTACAGCGCCTAAAACCAGGGTTAAAAATTGAAGTGGAAACCAGGAACCTGGAGGATGTGGAGATCGTGATGAAGACAGGGAAAGTAAATCGAATCATGCTGGATAATTTTACGCCTGAATTGATAGTCGCTGCGTTAAAAA
This sequence comes from Chitinophagaceae bacterium, assembly GCA_036676685.1. GTDB lineage: Bacteria > Bacteroidota > Bacteroidia > Chitinophagales > Chitinophagaceae > Ferruginibacter. The sequence continues at coordinate 2,099 of JAKFCK010000641.1, forward strand.
TTATTGGTAGTGAATATGAAACGGAAGCGAGCGGCGGAATTAATTATGACAACCTGGAACAATACGCAGCCACAGGTGTGGATTTTATTTCAAGTGGCGCTATTATTCACCAGGCTGTGAGCCTGGACCTGAGCCTGAAGGCCGTCACAGAACAAACTTAATTGTATGGCAAAAAATAAATTCTCAAGATCGGGTATTGTTTATTCCACCGATCCTTCCTTCAGCGTAGAAAAAGATGAAATGACTGAAAGCACGTTGCCTGCAGCTTTACAAAAACTGAAGGTGAAACTTGAAACCAAACAACGTGCGGGTAAAGCAGTAACCTTGATAGAAGGTTTTGTTGGCACATCATCAGATGCGGAAGACCTGGGCAGAAAGCTAAAGTCTTTTTGCGGAACAGGAGGTGCTGTTAAAGACAGGGAAATTCTTGTGCAGGGAGACAACAGGGACAAGGTGTTAAACTGGTTGCAGAAGAACGGGTACCTGCTATCTAAAAAAATAGGCTGATTCGTTTCTGTTTTCGCTGGTTAATTTTTCTTAACTTAGTGTAAATCCCATGACAAGTAAAATATCAGGCGGAGTAAAAATAAGTGTGGAAACATTTTATCAACCGGAATTCAGCAACCCGTTGAACAGTGAATTTATGTTTGCCTACCGGATCAGCATTGAAAACAGCAATAGTTTCCCCATTAAATTATTGACGCGGCACTGGCATATTTTTGACAGTAATGGTAGCCTCAAAGAAGTGCAGGGGGAAGGCGTGGTTGGTGTGCAACCTGTTATCGCCCCCGCAGAAAAATATGAATACATGAGTGGTTGCAACCTCCGTAGTGAGATAGGAAGAATGCATGGTACCTATCTCATGGAAAACCTGCACACGCAAAGAACATTCACTGTGCTGATCCCTTCTTTTGAAATGCAGGTACCCTTTAAGATGAATTAACGCTGATTTTAACAGCAAATCCCATTAATCTCTGCACATTTCCCTGATTATATACATTAATTGTATATATTGCCCAGGTTCCAAACCGGATTGTTTCCATCACTCCAGCAAAAATCCAATATGTCAAAAATCATCTTTAACAACCGCAACAATGAATTTTTTCTTAGTTTAAAATCAGCAGTTGATATTTATTTTTCCCGCGAGCAAATTAAGAGAACCGGTGACTGGAGATTGTTTTCCAAAAGTATTATTCTTGTAGGGTCGGCATTGCTGATCTATGCATGCCTGATGTTGGTAAACCTACCGGTGATACTGGCATTGGTGCTTGCGCCTGTGTTAGGATTTATTCTTGCATGTATTGGCTTTAGCGTGATGCATGATGCCAATCATGGCAGTTATAGCCCCAATTCAAAATTGAATGATTTGATTGGCCTGAGTGCAAACGCTATGGGAGCGAGCTCTTATTTCTGGAAACAAAAACACAATATTATTCATCATACCTACACCAACGTAGAT
>JAKFCK010000642.1:0-3623 GCA_036676685.1 Chitinophagaceae bacterium
CAACCCGTGCCGTTCGTAATAATAAAATAAGCAGCCTGCAGGTTGATATTATACCGCATTACCTGCTCCAGAGTTTTTTGATTGATGGGCACATTCATTTCCTTGCACTCAACGAGCATAAACGGAATATCGTTTTTGTACACAACAATATCAAAACGCTTTTGCAATTCACCCAGCTGTAGCTGCTTTTCCACAGCTATCAAAGACGCAGGATATTGTAAAACTTCAATTAAATACAATAAAAAGTTCTGCCTCACCCACTCCTCCGGCGTTATTGTCATCCATCGTTTCCGGATAACGCAAAAAATAAATTCTTTACCAGCGTCTATCCTTACTGCAGGCTTTTTTTCGGGATAGGCGATTTTGATCATTGGGAAGGGAATGGTGAATAGTGAATAGTGAAATCTTTGAGGTTCATAATGAACTTACAAGTACTCTTTGACAGAGTTACCAGCCGCTGTAAAGATATTGCAATACAGGTAGACTCTTCCTTTACCTATTGCACAACTTCAGGTCTAAATAATTTACAATTTTCGCAATCACTTCCATCTTTCACCATTCACTATTCACTATCTGACTTCAACCATAAATATCTCACAATACCAGTTAACACTTCCATCTTTCACCATTCACTATTCACTATTCACTATTTGACTTCAACCCTAAATACCTCACAACACCAGTTAACCCTTTCATCTTTCACCATTGACCATTGACCATTGACTAATTGCAACCTTCGACCAACACAAACCTCCTCAATTCGTCGCCGCCCCTGCATTCAAATTTCCCCAACCGTAATTGCTGTTTTTTGTGGGATAGTTTGCACTTGTAGTAATTAATTTGTTCAGGACCTGGTCTCTTGTATAAGTTGGGAATTTACTCCATACCAACGCTGCAATACCCGCAGCAGTGGCGGTAGCCACGGAAGAACCCCCGACTGTTGAAGGCGCATCACCGCTCATGGCCAGGGTTAACGGGTGGCGTTCATTAACTGCTTTTTCCATCACTATGGTAAAATCGGTTTGGGATCCTTTGTGACAAGCGGTGCAGTTCTGGTTATAATTGTTATCCCGAACCCCTGTAACTGCATTTACATTGCTAAGCCAGGCGGGAAAAATCACGCCATACCATCCTGCAGACCAGCCGAAGGAAGTACCCGCTGCACAGAACATCAATTTGCCTTTGCTGTATGCGTAATTGATGGCATCGGTGATTTGTGAACTACCACTCGTTCTTCCCATGCTCATACTGATGATCTTTACATCGGTCCTGTTGGCCGCATTTTTATAAGCATTGGTTACGCCCGTTACTTCGCGGCTGGCATCAATGAGCACATCCTGGCCGGCGCGGCATGTAACCAGGTTACTGTTGTAAGCCACCCCGCAGGCTGCACCATCTATACCCCTTGGTGCCGCGGCCGCACCCGCCATAGAAGTTCCATGACCACATCCGTCATCAGGTGTCTCTACCGGGCCCGTGGGTATACCAAAAAAAGTGGCCCGTGGCAGGGTTACGATTTTCTCCACTGTTCGTCCAGCCGAAGCTCCCTGGTTAAAACTGCCTCCCAGGTTTTCCTGGTCGTATTCGCAGCCGGTATCTATGACAAAAATCTTGATGCCTGCCCCGGTTGATTTTGTCCAGGCATTGGGAATATTGTGATAAGCATAGTTCCAGGATTGTTTGGTGTAAGGGGTTATGGTGGTGTAATCCACTCCTTCTGCAAGCCCGCTCTGTGCTGTGTTACTCCCGCAGCCACTGTCACTGTCCGGGCTCACCGGGGGTTTAGGCTCATACGCCATAGGCTCGGCATAACGAACCAGGTTGCTGCTGCGAAGCAGCTGTATCGTAGCAGGATTTTCAACAGTCATATTGATAAAAGGCAGTTGTTCGTCTTCCAGCAATAATATTTTTTCGCGTGTTATGGTTTCATCCGGTTTTTGTTCAGAAGCTAACACTAACTGCACCAGGGCTTCCCTGGCCGCCTTCCAGGTGCTTTCGTTCACATTGATAGTAGTGATATCTTCATCCCTCCATAAGTGGCCTGCTGGTTTATAACCGATACTCACCAGTTTATCTGTATGCTGCAGGGCGCTCCAGAGCACCTGGTCAGGCGCTGAGGCCCATTCAAACCGCCCCGTTTCAGCCAGTGTACTATAAATAAAATCGTTGATATTTTCCGTGGAAAGCGGTTGGGGTAATGGCTGGTTTTGATCCGGATCATCAGTTATTTTTTTACATGAAGCCAGGAACAAAATCAGGGAAGCGGCAATGGACATGATCTTTCTCATATGAGTAGTTGTTTTATCCTATCAATATAGAAATTAAATCACCGATTAGGAAGCTTTTTACCTGTTTAATTTTTTGCATTCAGCGTGGGCTTTTACAACTACCCCACCTGCCAAATTTCTTTTTTGTATTTTTATCGCAGTTAAAAAAAAGGAATGAAAACAAAAGAAGAGATCGTAGAGAACTGGTTACCGCGGTACACCGGGGAAAAGCTGGAAAATTTCGGGCAATATATTCTCCTTACCAACTTTTCCAATTACGTCACCATGTTCGCAGCATGGAATAACGTTTCCATCATTGGTCTTGATAGGCCAATGCAGTGCGCCACTTCCGATAACATTACCATAATCAACTTTGGCATGGGCAGTCCCGGAGCGGCTACAGTGATGGATTTGCTTACGGCTATTAAACCCAAGGCAGTGTTATTCCTGGGCAAATGTGGCGTCCTGAAAAAACGTAACAAGATCGGGGACCTTATATTACCTATCGCCGCCATCAGGGGTGAAGGTACCAGTAACGATTACCTGCCGGCAGAGGTACCTGCCCTTCCTGCCTTCGCATTGCAGAAAGCCATCAGCACCACTATCCGCGATTACGAATGCGATTACTGGACGGGTGTGTGTTACACTACCAACCGCCGGGTTTGGGAGCACGATGACGTTTTTAAGGAATACCTTGGCAAAGTAAGGGCTTATGCTATCGACATGGAAACCGCAACAATATTTACAGTCGGCTTTTATAATAAAATTCCCACTGGTGCCTTGTTACTGGTGAGTGATAGCCCAATGGTACCGGAAGGTGTGAAAACAGAAGCCAGTGACAAATCGGTGACCACGCAGTTTGTAGAAAATCATTTGAAGATCGGTATAGACTCATTAAAACAACTGATCAACGACGGGATGACGGTGAGGCATTTGAAGTTTTAAAACCCGTCCCCCTCACCCCCAAAAGGAGGAACCTTGAAGGTGATGTTATTATATTCCCCAATCATTCAATTCTCCTGACTCGTTGAAATAAAGATTTTAAATGTCAAAATCCTGCAGATGAATGATGATATTAACACCGGGCCTTCCTCTCCCTCCCGGAGAGGGTTAGGGTGAGGGGCTTTTGATCTTCAGACCGTATGCAGATACCAGTTGTACTCAAGGTCAGAAATCGAGTTCTCGAACTCGGCCAGCTCGCTTTCCTTGCACGCGACGAACACGTCGATGTACATCGGGTCGATGTAGCGGGCCATGACTTCGCTGTCGTCGAGCTCGCGCAAGGCGTCGCGCAGGTTGTTCGGCAGGCTCTGCTCGTTCTGCTCGTAGCTGTTGCCTTCGACCGGAGCGCCAGGT
>JAKFCK010000643.1:0-3739 GCA_036676685.1 Chitinophagaceae bacterium
GTGAATAGGTGAATAGGTGAATAGTGAATAGGTGAATAGTGAATAGTGAATAGTGAATAGTGAAAGGCAGGGGGTTTTACTGAGCGTTTAAACTTTCAGAAAATTGAACTAATCTAAGGACCGTCCGGCGGTTTCACTATTCGTTTTTGGCTATTCACAAGCCTGGTCAATAACGAATGGACAGGATAAAATTTATTGCAAACCGCGCAACTTTTAAAAATTCGGAAATAGACTGAAAACTTCAACGATTTCACCATTTACCATTCACTAGCCTTGTCACTAGCGAAAGTGAACAAAAAAAAACGGAATAGTCTGAAACTTCAAAAATTTCACTATTCACCATTCACCATGCAAGAAATGCCCTCACCATGGGGGGTTATGCTTCTACGGGTTGCATTTTATTCAACGCCTGCTGCAGGAAATTTGGTAGTACGTGAGAGTAGGTGTGGAGGATCTTATCGGGGTCATTCAGGTGTTCGATCATGGACTTCCATTTTTCCTCTCCATGATTTTCTATAACAGTCTTTTTCTTATCAGCAGTTTGCAGGTGTAAGCTCATACCAATGGCGTCCGCTTCGGGATGAAACTGGGTACCGATCATATTGTCATTAAAACGAACGGCCATAATGGCCCTTTCCAGGGGAACATGCGGACGGTTTTTTTCAATGGCAAGGATAGAGCCGCCCATTGCCTTAATTGCCGCATGATTGGGTTGAATCACCTGGTAGTCGCGGCTGTCCACGGCATAAAAGGGGTCTTTAAGGCCCTCAAAGATGGGTTCATTTTCTGCGTCATGGAGGTAATGCATAGGAAAAACCCCGAATGATGTGCTCATTCTTCTCCCCACCTGTGCGATCTTATAATTCCTGCATGCGAGCTGGAAAGAATGACAGATAAAAAATACCTGTTTTTTTATAGTGTTTGCGTCGTTTGCGTTGAAGTCTTCCACTTTTTTCAACCAGCCAAAATAAACCTTTTCCCATTCGCTACCCTCGCTTTCCAGGGGGCTGCCGGGGCCGCCGCTGGAAATATAGATGTCATATGACAAGTCAGGGACCTCTTTTTCAATCCTTACTTCAAATTCTTCTTTATGGATATCGAGGTGATTGAATTCTGAAAACTGGTTGATAATTTCGCGTATGCACCTCATTCCCTGGTTCTCAGCACCCTCATATAAGTCTAAGATTGCTATGCGTAACATGGGTTTTTCATTCCAAATCATGCGCCAAACATAACTATTTTTTAAAACATAGATTGTCGTAGTTCGCTGCATTTTTATTAACCACATGTGTAAAAACCTGGAATCCAGCTTTCGTTAACAGATTTGTAGGGTTTGTAATAGTTCCTTTTCCCCCCATTCTTAGTACCTTTGCGCACTTAATTATGAAGACAAAAAGTATAAAAAGAGATAAGGTAAACATCATCACGCTGGGTTGCAGTAAGAATATGGTGGATAGCGAGGTGCTGAGTGGCCAGTTGCTGGCAAATGAGATCGATACGGTGCATGAAAGTACCAGAAGAGATCACAATATCGTCATCATTAATACCTGCGGTTTTATTGAAAAGGCAAAAGAAGAAAGCATCAATACCATCCTGGATCATGTTGACCTTAAAAAAAGAGGAAAACTGGACAAGGTTTACGTTACGGGTTGCCTCAGTGAACGGTATAAGCAAAACCTCGAGATCGAAATTCCGGAAGTGGATGCCTACTTCGGTACTATGGAATTACCCCTGATCCTTAAAAGATTTGAAGCGGATTATAAAGGAGAACTGATTGGTGAAAGGTTATTAAGTACACCGCAGCATTATGCTTATATGAAAATAAGCGAAGGCTGCAACCGCACCTGTTCTTTTTGTGCCATTCCCCTGATGCGGGGCAATCATGTGAGCAGGCCGATTGAATCCCTGGTGGATGAAGCAAAAAAGCTGGTGCAGCGTGGGGTGAAGGAAGTGATGCTGATTGCCCAGGAATTAACTTACTACGGGCTGGATATTTATAAAAAAAGGGAATTGCCCAAATTAATGCATGCACTTGCCGATGTCGAGGGACTGGAGTGGATCCGCCTGCATTATGCCTATCCTTCCAAATTTCCCCTGGAGATCATAGATGTGATGAAAGAGCGGGATAATATCTGCAATTACCTGGACATGCCTTTACAGCATGCCAGTAATGCCATGCTTAAGGCGATGAAGCGCCAGATCACGAGGGAAGAAATGGAAGACCTTGTGGGGGAGATACGGCAACGTATACCCGGTATTTGCCTGCGAACGACCCTGATCGCAGGTTTCCCCGGTGAAACAAGGGAAGACGTGGAAGAATTGAAAACCTTTTTGGAAAAAATGCGTTTTGACAGGGTGGGAACATTTACCTATAGCCATGAAGAAGATACCAGTGCACATGGATTAGAAGACAATATTTCGGCAGAAGAAAAAGAAGAACGTGCACAGGAGATCATGGATGTACAGATGGATATCTCGCTGGAAAAAAACCAGGAGAAAGTGGGTAAAACATTTAAAGTAATTGTAGATAAGAGAGAAGCAGGACGTTACCTGGGCCGCACAGAATTTGACAGCGTGGAGGTGGATAATGAAGTGATTGTGAACAGTCCGAAAAAATTGGTCATCGGTGATTTCGTGAATGTAAAAATTACGAAAGCGTATGACTATGATTTGGAAGGGGAGGTGGTGTAGAAATGTTGAATTTTTAATTTTGAATTTTGACTATTGAATGGTCGGGAGGTTTTGACCGAAGATGAATATTTGTAGGGCCAACGACCTAAAGATGGTACCATCTCCTAAATTTTGAATTTTCTATCAGCTTATGACGAAATTTATAGCTCAGTTTATTCCTTATAAAGAAACAAATGCATTTTCTTCAATTGCTATAGATTACTTAGCAAACTCCGCCGCGCTTAACAAATTTTATGAACATGAGCCCAACATCGAAGGGGTAAAGGATGCCATCAAAGCCAGGAAAAAATTTAACACCGATCGGACCGGCCTCGTAAAACACTTAAGAAACCAATATACCGGCTTAACAATCCCGGCCGGAGTGGAAGCCAATATCGAAAAACTATTGCGGGAAAATACCTTTACCATCACCACTGCACACCAGCCCAATATCTTTACCGGGCATTTATATTTCATTTACAAGATCCTTCACGCAATAAAACTGGCCGAAGAACTGGAAAAAGAACTGCCGGAAAATAATTTTGTGCCCGTGTATTACATGGGCAGCGAAGATGCTGACCTGGAAGAACTGGGAGAAGTCACCATCAACGGGAAAAAATATGTTTGGGAAACCAAACAGGGTGGGGCAGTAGGCCGGATGAAAATTGATAAGGCATTCATTGAACTGATCGATGCCATAGAAGCTCAATTATCGGTGGAGCCCTACGGCAATGAAATTATTTCCCACGTAAGAAAAGCTTATACAACAGGCAAAACCATCGAAGCAGCTACGTTTGAACTGGTGCATGAATTCTTTGCCGGGTACGGGCTGCTGATCTTACTGCCGGATAACGCCGCTCTAAAAAGGTCATTTGCGCCGGTGATCCGGAAGGAATTAACCGAACAGTTTTCGCATAAAGCCGTTACTGCCACGATGGCGCAATTTCCTCCCGAATACAAAGTACAGGCTGCAGGCAGGGAAGTGAACTTGTTTTATTTAGAGGATAGCAGCCGGGAGAGAATAGAGAAGGTGAATGGTGAATGGTCAATAGTCAATAGTGATCTCAGG
>JAKFCK010000644.1:0-11122 GCA_036676685.1 Chitinophagaceae bacterium
TTCGAAACAAATAAACCAACCCCAAAGCCACTTTTTCGTGATAATCCTTTATTTTGATTGAGCCTGTAAAATTTATCAAACAGTTGATTCCCTATATGAGACGGAATGATAGGACCTGTATTTTTTACCAATACAGAAACGGTGTCACCATTATTCATCAAAACAAGAGAAACGGAACCTTTCTCGCCACTATATTTAATTGCATTGGATAAAAGATTAAACAGAACGATTTCAACCTTCTCTCTATCAGCGAAAACATGCAAATTTTCTGTTTGATCATCAAAGTGATATTTAATACCTTTTGCCTTGATTTGGTTAACAAAGCATAAAAATACTTCATTACATAGCTCACTTAAATTTAACAGTTCAGGCTTTAGTTCAGAAACCTCATTTTCGGTACTCTTAAATAACAACAACTGATCTACCAAACTCAATAACCTTCTGGTATTTCTGTAAACTGCACCTATGTCTACCGAATGGATATTCGCGCCATCGCTGGTCAGAAGGTCTTTTATTGGATTAACGATCAGCGTAAGCGGCGTTCTCAGTTCATGTGCAACATTGGTAAAGAACGACACTCGTTTTTCATTTAATTCAGCATCCTGAGCCGCTTTAAGTGCAGTTAATTTAACTTCATATTTCAGCCGGTCTTTCTGTCTCTGATAACGGATGTAAGCATAGATAGCGCCGCCGGAAAATACAACATATAAGCAATACATCCACCAGGTTCGATACCATGGAGGCAGAATAGTGACCTGCACAATACGACTTTGAGAATTCCAAACTCCGGATGCATTGGTAGATTTAATTTCGAGTGTATAGTTACCCTCCGCTAAACTGTTGTAACTTATAGAGCGAAATCCATTTTTAATATAATTCCAAGTCTTGTCTTTCCCCCTTAAAATGTATGCGTATTGTATTTTTTCAGGAAAGGTGTATTCAAGGGCTGCGAAATCCAGGGAAAACAATGATTTCTCAAAAGGCAAAGAAATATGTCTGATATTAAAAACATCAGTGGCGTTATTGAGATACTCACTCTCTGCTGTTATAGGTGCATTTAAGACATTCACGCCGGTGATAATCAAAGACGGAAAAACCCTATCTGTTTTAATGTCGGACGGCTTGAAAATATTAAAGCCTTTTATGCCACCAAATAATAATTCGCCGGTGCTTAATTTTGCCGAGGCATTGTAATAGAACTGATTCGACTGAAGGCCGTCATCTGAATGAAAGTTCTCGAATCTTAATTGCTTCGGATCAAATCTGGATAAGCCGTTATTAGTTGCCAGCCAAATATATCCCCGATTATCTTCCTCAATGTTTACAATGCCATCGAAAACAGGGCGTTGGCAGGAGGTGTAAATCTGTCATCCCTGTTCAGCAATATCAATAATACGCCCAACACCGCCCAGATCATCAGTACCATAAAACAATATGCGCCTGATGTAAGTTACCTTACCACTGCGCAGCAAACCAGTATTCAGAATGCCACTACGATTTCTGCATTGCAGTCCATATTAAATGCGGATGCCACCAACAATGAACTGGCGTTCCGTGGCCTGGAACGAAAAGATTTTAATATGCGTGTGGGGCAGTCGGAATTACAGAGCGGTCAGATCTTTATGAATGCCCAACTGCCGATCAGTATTAATCATAATTTTTATGCATTCGGCGGGTATGGTATCCGCGATGGTAATGCGGCGGGTTTTTACCGCCGGCCAAATCAAAACCGGACACTTACCGAGATCTATCCCAACGGCTTCCTGCCGGAGATAGGCTCGGAGATCACCGACATATCCATTGCCGCAGGTATAAAAGGGAAAGTTTTGAATGACTGGAATTATGACCTGAGTAATACGTTCGGAAGGAACCAGTTTAAATATACCGTAGAGAACACGTCTAATGCTACCCAGGGTATAAATTCTGCCCTGGAATTTAACGCAGGTAAATTAGGATTTATGCAAAACACGGTGAACCTGGATATTTCCCGTGGTTTTGATGTAATGGCCGGGTTGAACTTTGCTTTTGGCGGCGAGGTAAGGATGGAAAATTACAAGATCACGGCAGGTGACGAAAACTCATACGAAAGATATGATATCAATGGATCACCGGCAACGCCCACTACGCCTGCTACACAACTTCCTACAGATTTTTTTGGATCGGGCAGACCGGGCGGAGCACAGGTGTTTCCAGGCTTCCGCCCGGCCAACGCGTTAAGCGAAGACAGGACCAGCTACGCAGGATATGTGGATGTGGAACTGAATCCCACCAAAGCATGGTTACTGAACGCAGCAGTGCGTTTTGAGGACTATTCAGATTTTGGCAACACCTTCAACTATAAATTTGCCACAAGGCTTAAAGTAATGGAAGGGTTAAACCTGAGAGCAGCTGTGGCTACAGGCTTCCGCGCCCCCTCGTTGCAACAGAAATTTTTTAATTCTACGGCAACGCAGTTCCTTGGAGGCGTACCTTTTGAAGTGGGTACTTTCAGTAACGAATCTACCCCGGCGAACCTATTGGGTATACCAAAATTAAAACAGGAAGATTCTGATAGCTACAGTGCCGGGGTCACCTACAGGGTGCCAAACACAGGCCTTACGTTTACCGTGGATGGATATTTTGTTAAGATAAAAAACCGGATCATCCTTACAGGCCAGTTTGCAAGACCGGGCGGCACACCTACCGGCGACCTGCTCACCCTGCAACAATTGTTTGACCAGGCTGGTGCCACTTCCGCTACTTTCTTTACCAACGCCATAAATACAGAATCCCGGGGTATTGATTTTATTGTCACCAATATTTTTAAGTTCAGCGATTTTTCTTTGAAAACAGATCTTGCCGGAACAGTTTCCAAAACAGAAAAAGTGGGAGACATACAGGCTTCGGAAATTTTGAAGAATACCGGCAACCTGAATAACTATTTCAGCGAATCAAGCCGTATTTACCTGGAGTCTGCAGTGCCCCGGTCAAAACTTGCCCTCATCAATACTTTGACGTTTAAAAAACTGGAGTTTTTCCTTCGCCACACCTATTTCGGGTCCGTGTATGATCCCAATACGGCAGACGTAAACGGCAACGGCTTTATTGAAGGTGGCCAGGTGAACGGCCAGTTCATAGCAGTGGAGCATCCCCGTTACGATGGCCGCACCATCACTGATTTTTCTGTGGGCTACGAGATCAGTAACGCGTTGAGGGTTACTGTAGGCGCCAATAATGTTTTTGATATTTACCCGGACAGGAATCTGAAAACCCAGACTGCTGCCAGCCCATTAGCTGCGGGTGGTTACGGGTCCCCTGCCGTGAGTGACCTGAGCAATAACAACCAGTTTGAATATTCCAGGAACGTTTCACAATTCGGATTTAATGGCCGGTTCATTTTTGCCCGCCTGAATATTTCTCTCTGATCAAAAACAAAGTCAAATAGTAAAAAGCGGGTAGCCATGGTTACCCGCTTTTGTTTTGTGCCGCACGGGTTATAAATCGCAGGGAGATACCCCCCGACGTATAATTGCGGCGTTAACCCTTTCTAAAAGTTTAAAGGGGTGTATTGCCGGGTAAGGCAATCTCATTATCTTGCCGCAAATCAAAAAACTGTACATGAAGCATTTTTCTACCATATTAAGTGTAGTCTTATTACTGGCGGTCGCCTTTCTTTATTACCACGTATTTGCAAATAAAACGACCAGTGCGGCGGCCATAAAAACCACCTCGTCCACCGCCAGTATTAAAGAAGCGGTGCATGCACCCATTGCTTATGTGGAACTGGACTCTTTAAATGAGAAGATCGTGTACATAAAAGAAAAAAGAAAAGTGCTGGAAGCCGAACAAAGGGCGATTGAAACCGAGTGGCAGAATGGCTATCGCGGCCTGGAAAACCAGAAGAATAATTTTATCAAAAAAGGCGATGCTATCACCCAGCAAATGGCCGAACAGTTCCAGGGAGAGTTGATCCAGCAGCAACAAAAAATAGATGAAAAAAAGCAGGTACTCACACAAAAGCTGAGCGAAAAGAGTTATAAATTCATGGATGATATCCAGAAAAAATTAAAAGAATTCCTGGCAGAATACAACAAGGAAAAAAACTATATGTACATCCTCACTACCGGCACCGGTTTAGATTACATGGTGTATAAAGACTCTACCCTTAATATCACCGAAGATGTAGTAAACGGTATGAATGAGAAATTGAAAAAAGGCAATTAATAATATCACTCAAATTGAATTATCTTGAATCCTGGTCAGCTTTTACTGCCCGGGATTTTTATTTAGTTGTTTAACCAAACAAACAAAACTGCTTTATGCCTGGAACTTCACACGGCTTTAAACCATCCCTGGGCCTGCTCGATGCTACGATGATCGTTGCGGGTTCCATGATCGGTTCAGGAATTTTTATTGTAAGCGCTGATATTACCCGAAACGTGGGCAGTGCGGGATGGATGATCGCGGTTTGGCTGATCACCGGGTTTATGACACTGATCGCTGCGATGAGTTATGGCGAACTGAGTGCCATGTTCCCGAAAGCCGGTGGCCAATATGTTTACCTGAAAGAAGCATTCAACCCGCTGGCGGGTTTTTTATATGGATGGAGTTTTTTTGCCGTGATTCAAACGGCTACGATTGCTGCGGTGGGCGTTGCATTTTCTAAATTTGCCGGCTACTTTATCCCCGCCCTGGAAGTGACGGATGCCAACCTGCTGGCGCAGATCGGGATCTTCAAGATCTACCCGGCCCAGTTTGTATCCATTGCCTTAATTGTATTCCTTACCTATATCAACACGAAGGGAATACAAGGGGGAAAAATGATTCAAACGATCTTTACGGTCGTAAAACTATTGTCCCTTTTCGGGCTGATCGTCTTCGGGTTTTTAATTGCGGCCAAAGCAGAAATATGGGATGCCAACTGGACCGACGCCTGGGGCATGAAATCAAGAGGTGCCGACGGTGCAGTGATCGGCGGGGTTGCGGGCAGTGCCATACTGGGAGCTATTGCCGCGTCAATGGTGGGCTCCATTTTCAGCAGTGATGCCTGGAACAATGTGACCTTCATTGCCGGGGAAGTAAAAAATCCGAAACGAAATATTGGCCTGAGTTTATTTTTAGGTACGTTGATCGTAACCATTATATATGTAGCCGCCAACCTCATGTACATCAGTGTTCTTCCCCTCGCTGAAATTGCTTCCGCTCCGCAGGATCGTGTAGCCGTAGCTGCGAGTACGCCTATCTTCGGGCAGATCGGTGCTTACGTGATCGCGGTGATGATCATGATCAGCACCTTCGGCTGCAATAACGGGCTGATCATTGCAGGCGCAAGGGTGTATTATACAATGGCAAAAGATGGCCTCTTTTTTAAGCGCACGGGCACGCTCAACAAAAATGATGTTCCCGAATTTGCCTTATGGATCCAATGCCTGGTGGCTTCCCTGCTCTGCCTTAGCGGGCGATATGGTGACCTGCTGGATATGATCTCCTTCGTGGTAGTAATGTTTTACGCATTAACCATACTGGGTATTTTTATTCTAAGGAAAAAAAGGCCCGATGCGGAACGGCCGTATAAAGCATTTGGTTACCCGGTACTGCCGGCTTTATACATCCTCATGGCTATAAGTTTCTGCGTGTTGCTTATTATCTATAAACCGGCATTTACCTGGCCCGGGCTGATCATTGTGCTGGCAGGTATCCCTATTTACTATATTGCAGTGGCTAATAAAAATAAAGATTGATTGTATGTCGGTAAATGATTTCGATAAATTATTTGAAGAGTTTGCTCATATCAAAATTGGGGTTGTGGGGGATGTGATGCTCGATACCTACTGGTGGGGCAAGGTGGACCGCATCTCGCCGGAGGCACCGGTGCCCGTGGTGTCAGTCACCAAAAGGGAGCAACGGATCGGTGGTGCCGGCAATGTTGCACTCAACCTGCAGAGCCTCGGTGCTTCCGTAAGTATCATTTCGGTATTGGGTAGTGATGGCGATGGCAGGCAACTTACTGCATTACTGAACACGCATGCTATACAAACCGAATACCTTGTGGAAAGTGAAGAACGCGTGACGACCAATAAGATCCGTATCATCAGCAGGAACCAGCATATGATGCGCCTGGATGCAGAGATCACCAACATGCTGAATGCAGCTGACGAAAAAAAACTATTGCAGCGGTTTGAAGACTACCTGGTCAACGAAAAACCCCGGCTCGTTATCCTGGAAGATTACAATAAAGGCGTATTGACCGAAACCGCTATCGATGCGATCATCTCCCTCTGCAAAACGCACCAGGTATTGACAGCGGTGGATCCCAAAAGGAAAAACTTTTTCGCTTATAAACATGTCGATATTTTTAAACCGAATCTTCATGAAGCCAAAGAGGCGCTGAATATCCTTGCAGAAGAGGTGTCGCCGCATTTGCTGGAGCAGATCCATACCGCTCTTTTTGCGCAACTACACCATGAGGTGTCCTTTATCACTTTGTCAGAAAAAGGAGTGTATTACCACGATGCAGTGGAAAGTGCCCTGATCCCGACGCATATCCGCAGCATTGCAGATGTGAGCGGTGCAGGGGATACAGTCATTGCCGTAGCCTCACTTGTATATGCAGCTACCCGTAACAAACGACTGATGGCAGAAATGGCCAATATCGCCGGCGGATTAGTATGCGAGGAAGTGGGCACCGTTGCTATCGATAAAACCAAACTCATGGAAGAGTGTAAAAAACTGCTTTGATCTGTCCTCCCCACAACGAAAACTGTTGCCATTGCCCTGTCTGCCTGCCCCGCCTACTGGCGGGGGGCCGATTTTTCGGGAGTTTTTAACCAGCGACAAAATGAGACCTTCCTTTCGTCTGCCTTAAATACTGTATCCCCTCAACAAATGTTTTGACAGTTATTAAATGAAACTTGCCGATCATTAGCCTGCGTTTAATCAAAGCGGGAAAATTGTAGAATCTTTGTGGCAGTAATTTGGATATTTTTGCCCTCAATCATTTAGCGGCTATATGCAAACATTTTCACTGGTAATACACGGGGGTGCCGGCACGATCCTGAAAGAAGACATGACACCTGACCTGGAAAGGGCTTACACGGATGCGCTGGAAGACGCCTTAAGTGCCGGTTATGCCGTGCTGGAACAGGATGGTACCGCAGTGAATGCGGTGAAAGCGGCAATTGTTGTGCTGGAAGATAACCTGCTTTTTAATGCAGGGCGTGGTTCGGTTTTCACCAAAAAAGGGGTACAGGAAATGGATGCTGCCATCATGGATGGCAGTACGCTGAAGGCCGGGGCTGTGGCTGCGGTTCGCAATGTGCGCAACCCCATAGAACTGGCCGAAGAGGTGATGATGAACAGTAATCATGTTTTCCTGAGCGGCAAAGGTGCCAATGACTTCGCCATAAAGCAGGGAATAAAACTGGAACCGGATGAATATTTTTTCTCCCAGTTCCGGTATGACCAGTGGAAAATTATGCGCGACAGTGATAACTATTCCCTCGATCACACGCACCAGGGGCTGGAAGAATTAATGAAGGATAAAAAATTTGGTACTGTAGGTGCCGTTGCCTGCGATGCTTATGGCAATATCGCCGCAGCGACCAGCACCGGTGGTATGACCAATAAAAAATATGGTCGTATCGGGGACAGCCCGCTCATCGGCTGCGGCACGTATGCAAATAATAATACCTGTGCGATCAGTTGTACAGGGCATGGCGAACCTTTTATCCAGGCAGTGGCTGCTCATGATGTGAGCTGCCTCATGGAATATAAAGGCTTCAGCCTGCAGGAGGCCTTGCATGAAGTGGTGAACGTAAAACTTCCGAAAATGCAGGGAGAAGGCGGCATGATTGGCGTGGATGCACAAGGCAATACGGCCATGGCCCTGAACAGTGCAGGTATGTACCGGGCGATGAAAAAAAGTACCGGCGAATATTTTGTCGGCATCTATGGAAACGACATATAATCTTTTGCCCGGCGGCCCATTCACCCGGGTCAGCACAGCGTTTTATTTTTACAAAAGCAGTTGCTTTTATTGCTAAATATGTTGAATCATTGCATTAGTGTAATTTTGCGACTTAACCAGAAACATCTTCATGAACAAATACGCCGTTATCGTAGCCGGTGGAACCGGGGTTCGAATGAACAGTACCGTGCCCAAACAGTTTTTATTATTAAAGAACAAACCGGTTTTATATTATACCCTGGACACTTTTCTGAAGGCCTATGATGACCTTAAGATCATCCTGGTTTTGCCTGAGGAACATGTGGCCACCGGCCAGGAGATCATCGATGCCTGGTTTGATTATAAACGTATAACCATAACCGTGGGTGGCAGAACCCGTTTCCATTCGGTGCAGAATGGGTTGTTGCAGGTACATGACGAAAGTATCGTGTTTGTGCACGATGCTGTGCGATGCCTGCTCACTACTGACCTCATTCATCGTTGTTATGACGCCGCCCTGGAGTTTGGGGCCGCGGTGCCCGTGATTGATTGCAACGACAGTGTGCGGTTGATCACTGCCGAAGGGAACGAGGCCCTGGAGCGCCGTATGGTTAAACTGGTGCAGACCCCGCAGGTATTTCTCAGCACCATTTTGTTGCCCGCTTACAGCATTGACTATAAGGATAAATACACCGATGAAGCTACCGTGGTGGAAGCCTTTGGTATGAAAGTGAAATTAGTGGAGGGAGACGAGAACAATATAAAAATTACCCGTCCTGCTGACCTGGTAATGGCAGAAAAAATAATGGATGAAGAAAAAGTTTAAAAGGCTTTTACAACGTTTACACATTTACCATCCTTTGCAGGCATTGTACAGGGAGCAGGTGTTTATCAAACAAAGGAATCGTAACAGGAAAAATTACCGCAGGTTTAAAGGCAAAGGGTTTACCTGTAATGTATGCCAGGCGAAATACGAAAAATTTGTACCGGGTATTCCATCTAAGCTGAACCGGGGAGCGCTGGAAAAAAACCAGGTGATCGCAGGTTATGGAGCGAATATTTATTGCCCCAACTGCATGAGCACTGCAAGAGAACGCCTGGTGATTGCCATGCTGGGCCAATACGACATGCAGCAGTTGCAGGTACTGCATCTGTCTCCCGAAAAAAACATTTACAATTTTCTCCGCGGTATAGCCCGGGTAACCACAGCGGATCTGCTGCCCGGATTTTACAAGACCATCGACGGGCTGGTGCAAAAGCAGGACGCCACCAATTTCAGTTTCGCGGATAATAGTTTTGACTGGGTGATCGGTAACCATATCCTGGAACATATCCCGGAAGATGTACAGGCAATGAAGGAAATTTTCCGGGTGCTCAAACCCGGTGGCAGAGCAGTGCTGCAGGTGCCCTATTCGGAGATACTGGAATCTACCATTGAAGATCCCGGTATTAATGATCCTGTGAAACAATCTGCCCTTTTTGGCCAGAAAGATCATGTGCGTATTTACGCCTTAAATGATTACCTGTTTCGGTTGAGGCGGGCGGGTTTCGAGGTGGAAGTAATTCCCTATGCTGCATTACAGCAGTATTATTTTTTGGCCATCCAGGAGGGGGAGTGTTTTATCAGGATCCGGAAACCCTCAGCGCTTCCATAATTTGAGTATGGGATGAAGGTTGTTCATCTTCACGAAAGGGTAGGGTTCGTTTTCGGGAGAAAACCGCTGGTAAAACGTTGCAATACCTTCCACATCCGAACCTTCAAAATCCAGGATATAATTGCTTTCGCTAAACTCCCGGATCAGCTGGTCATAAAGAAAATAATTGGCCTGGGCCATTTTGCCTGCAGGGCTCACCGCAGACACCAGGTTATACAAGCGGCGTTTATCTTTCAACAAGACTGCTGCGGCAAGTAACTCATTTTTATTACTGCTTACATTTCTTATGATAAGATCAGCATCTTCAGAAAGTTTCCTGCATACGGATGTAAAATTTTTAAAGTCGGATTTTGAAAAGAACCGCAGCCTGCCGGCATATAAGTTTTCATACATTTCAAGGGTGGGTAAATAATCCTTTCCTGCAGCATAAAGCAACCCTGCATTTTTTGCCCTTTTAATATTCTTTACCGCGATGCTGTCGTACCGGGAATATAATTCGGCGTAACTGCTGTTCAAAGACAATACATAGTTGTTGCGAAGCTGTACCGAAACTCCCGGGATTGCGGGTGGTTCCTGCCCGTAATTTAAAGTGATCTCCGCAAATTTAAAATGGCTGAATGCCATGTCTAAAAATCCGGCTGTTATGTTTGGAGTAATTTCTGATGAAGAAAAAATACCGCCCTGTTGAATAAAAGCGGGTTGGTATAAATAGGCGATACCCCATTTCCTTTTCCAGGTAAGTGGCATTACTGCTTCGTAATCATTAAGCACAATACCATCCCAGTTTTGGGCCATGGCATCCAGGTAAAATGTTTTAGCATAAATAAGCCCGTTCAAGGATCGGTTGATACAATCATCCCATTTTTTTTTATCGATCTGCGCATATTTAATGTACCTGGTGCCCATTGGTTAAAACGGGATTTGCGGAATTAATCTCTTCAGCGATATATTCTGCACATCGATGCTAAAAGAAATGTTTTTCAGGAATCTTTTATCGGGCATGGTGCTTTTAAAATAATCACTATACACTTTGCTGTAGAACAAGGGCATGTATACGTTTACGGTATTTTTAAGGAAGGATAACTGCAGGCCTGCATCAAAGAGGAATTTTGGTGTGCCGGCATTTTTTTTCCAGGCTTCTGCATAGGTGCCTACATCGGCAAATACCCTTAAAGGCAGTTTAAACGGTAATACAGAAAGTGGGTTTATTTTCGTGGGCACAGTGCTTGTGAAATTCATGGCAGAAAGCCAGTCATCCGTTTTACCGATCTTGCTGCTCAGCAGGTCTGTTCTCACTTTAAAAGCGCCATCTCTTATCATGATCTGTTGATTGGCAAATCCTTCAAACTCGTTGCGGCCATAAAAATAGTTGCTGTAATTATAATCCTCGTAACCTTTTGGCCCGGTCATATTCAGGTGGTAAGGATCCGTTTGAAACTGGGTAAGAAAACTTTTGTTTCCCGTGTAAAAGAATTTGCCCGCAAAAAAACGAACATTCATCCCGCCGCCTTTGGCATAATTAAAATAATAATTCGCGGTAACA
>JAKFCK010000645.1:0-11952 GCA_036676685.1 Chitinophagaceae bacterium
CAGAAACCACGATAACGATATTGGCATACTCTTTTGCTCCATCGGGCATAATATAGGTTGCCACGCGCAGGCAACCATAACCTCCCAGTTTCATTGAGATCCCTGCCAGGAACATTGACCCCGCTGTAGGTGCAGATGAGTGGCCATCCGGTACCCAGGTATGAAAAGGAAACAAACCGCCAAAGACACCAAAGCCCACAAATAATAATGGAAAACATATCATCTGGGTTTGCACAGGAATATTCAGCTGTGATAATTCCAGCAGGTTAAAACTTCTTTCGGGTACGGAAAAATAAAGACCGAGTAGTCCCACCATCACCAGGGCCGACCCGCCCATTAACATCAGGGCGAGTTTATTGGCGGCATATTCCTTCTTGCCGCTTCCCCATATTCCGATGAGCAAATATTTCGGTATCACTGCAATTTCCAGGAAAAAGAAAAGGATGAAGAGGTCCAGGGAAATGAAAAACCCATAAGCTCCAAGGCTCAACAAAATGAGTAAGAAATAATATTCCTTTGTGAGCTTAGTTACATTCCAGGAAACCAACACGCCGGCAATCACTACAAATGCCGTCAATAAGATCATGGCAACAGAAATCCCATCAACGCCAAGGTGAAAACTGATATTCCATGCAGGAAACCAGTTGTACCTCAATTCAAATAACATTTGCGATGTGTTGCCCGCTGCCAGTTCATTATTAAAAACAAACAGTAAAAAAATAGCCATTACAAGCTGAAGCGCTGAACCCGTTAATGCTACCCACTTTACCTGGTCCGTATTACGCATGAGCAATATTATGATTGCGGTAAGCAGTGGCAATAAGATTAATAACAATAAATTCATTCTGTATACTTAAATCAATTATCTATTTCCACACATATATGAATAGAAGGGCCAATCCAATCACTCCCACTAAAAAATAAATGGCGTAGAGCTGAACTTTTCCCGACTGAAATCCTTTCATTTTTTCTGAAATGACCTGGGTTGTATCTCCTGTTGCATTCACCATTCCATCCACAAGGTTTTTATCTATCCAGGCTGCAGGCCTGCCTATCAAACTGAATACTATTTTTTTTGTAATGAAGAGGTAGATCTCATCAATATAGAATTTATGGTAAGCCGTCTTGTATAAGCCATTGATAGAGCCGGCGATTTTTTCCGGCTTCTCATTTTCTGTTTTGTACAGCCACATTGCGGCAAAAATACCTAACAATCCCAGGGAAACCGGGGCTATAGAAAACGCGATATGAAAATTACTTTCCAATGCCGTACCATCAGAGCTAACAAAATGACCGAATGGAATAAACCCGGCGACTGCGGCACCAATTGCAAGAAGCAACAAGGGCATCACCATAGCGAACCCTCCTTCACCATGATGATGTTCCCCATGTGGCCTATGCTCCCTATTCCAAAAAATACTGAAATACAAACGGAACATATAAAAAGCAGTGAGTCCTGAAGTAACCAGGGCGATATAATAAATGGCTGCATTGTTTTGATAGGCAGCCAGTAATATTTCTTCTTTGCTAAAGAAACCAGCGAACGGCGGAACCCCCGCGATGGCCAGGCAGGCAATTAAAAAAGTAATATGCGTAATGGGCAGTAGTTTTCTTAACCCGCCCATGTCTTTCATTTCATTGCTATGGATAAAATGAATAACAGCCCCCGCACCGAGAAACAACAAAGCCTTAAACATAGCGTGTGTAAACAGGTGAAACATAGATGCTGTAAATCCTAACCCGTTTTCGCCGCCGTAACCGGAAATGCCAAGAGCAAACATCATGAACCCAATCTGCGACATGGTGGAATAAGCCAACACTCTCTTTATATCTGTTTGTGTACAGGCTATTAACGCCGCAAATAAAGCAGAGGTAATCCCGATCCAGGACACAATATCCAAAGCGGGTGCAGACATGCTGAAGACAGGAAACAACCTTGCGACCAAAAACACCCCCGCCACAACCATAGTAGCAGCATGAATCAATGCAGACACTGGCGTAGGCCCTTCCATTGCATCAGGCAACCAAATGTGAAGAGGAAACATTGCACTTTTTCCGGCACCACCAATAAATACCAATACCAGGCCCCAGGTTAGTGCAGATACACCAAGGAAAGAGGAAGCCACCGCGGTTTGAAATTCCGGTGCAGATGTAGTGGTCAACCTTTGAATCAAAGTGGGAAAATCAAGCGTGCCGGCATAAAATGAAAGCACTAAAATACCGATCAAAAATCCGAGATCAGCAAAACGCGTTACGATGAATGCTTTCTTACAGGCAGCCACTGCACTGGGACGGTCATAATAATAACCTATTAATAAAAAAGACGAAACACCTACCAGCTCCCAGAAAATATACATCTGGAAAATATTGGAAGAGATCACCAACCCAAGCATTGAAAAGGTAAACAAACCCAGGAATGCAAAATAAGTAGGAAATCTTTCTTCTCCCTTCATATACGCCAGGCTGTAAATATGCACCATTAGTGAAATGAATGTTACAACGACCAGCATCATCACTGAAATGGGATCCAGTATGATGCCCATATCAATAGAAAGACCAGGAGAAAATTCCAGCCAGGTCTGCCTTAACGGCACAATGGTTTGATAAATACCGTTTACTTTTCCATAATTAAAGAAATAACCATAGGCAGTATGTATTGCAAGACCAGCAGAAACCAGTAATAAAACTGTTGCAAAAAGCCCGGAGCTGTTCTTAAAATACTTCCTGCCAAACAACCCTAAGAAGATAAACGCTGCCAGCGGTAATAAGGGGATGAGGGCTATGTAAGTTGCACTAAGCATTATATTGCATGTTAGATTTTGAATACTGAATAATATTTATTCAACAGTCAACATTGATAATTTAAAATTTCATCTCCTCCGCTTTCTCTACATCTATCGACCCGTGGCTCCTGTACAAATTAATAATGATCGCTATTGCCACGGCCGCCTCTGCTGCCGCAATGGCAATTACAAAAATCGTAAAGAAAAGACCGTCCATTTTATTTGGCCATAGATACTTATTGAAAGCAATAAAATTCAGGTTAACACTATTCAGTATCAGCTCAATACTCATCAGCATTGTTACAAGGTTCCGCCTGGTGAGGAAACCAAAGACTCCAATAAAGAAGAGGGCTGCACTGATAAATAAGAAATGATATAATCCGGGTTCCATCATATGGTTGCTGGTTTACTGCGCAAGGCAATTACAATACAGCCTATTAAAGCGGCCAATAATAAGATACTCACCACTTCAAAAGGCAACGCATAACCGCCGTCGTTTACGCCCAGCATTTTATTGCCAATATTTGCAACTGAGGGTT
This sequence comes from Chitinophagaceae bacterium, assembly GCA_036676685.1. Lineage (GTDB taxonomy): Bacteria > Bacteroidota > Bacteroidia > Chitinophagales > Chitinophagaceae > Ferruginibacter. Next base: position 3,323 of record JAKFCK010000645.1, read on the forward strand.
CTAAGGGTGAAGAATAATTGCCGGTGAATGTATGTTGATATACTTGTAACATCGTTAAAGCAAATCCGCAAAAAGCGGCCAGGCCAGAAAATAATAACCTGCTGGTTTTTTGTGTAGGCAGCAGTTCGCCCGTTTGCTGGGTTAAGAAAATTGAAAAAATGATCAACACCGTTATGCCACCAACGTACACGACTATCTGTACTGCAGCAATGAATTCATACTGCATCCAAAAATATAAGCCGGCGACTCCAATCAATGTAAACAATAAAAAGATGGCTGCCCGAAAGATCTGCCTGGTTCCTACAGCCAGCACCGCACTCACCAGGGTGAGCACTGCCAGCATAAAAAATATGATTGTTGATCCGTTCATTATTCTACTCCCTCCATAATTTTAGATCCCGGGTTGTTTAATATCTTGGTAAGCTCTGCCCTGTCAAAAACACTGTGTTCAAATGTTTGTGCCATCTTTATCGCATCCGAGGGGCAGGCGACGATACATAAATTACACATAGTGCATAACTCTAAATGGTACACTAGTTTATCGATTGCTTTTTTCTTTTTCCCTTCAGCGTTTACTTCAAATTTGGTAATAACTTTAATGGTTCCGTTCGGGCAGGCGAGTTCGCAGGCCGTACAACCGGTACAGCGGTGTTCGTTATTTTCGTCGTGGGGCATCACTACTTCTCCTTTAAAACGTTCTGACAGCACAAGGGTGTCCCTGTTATCCGGGTATTGTTCCGTGATGATCTCCTTGTGGTGCGTGAAATAGTAGCCCGTGCGACGCATACCCACCAACAAAGACTTTACGCCAGCGAAAACATCTTTTATATAATTTATGATAAACATTTTATTATTCTTTTTAAAAATGCCAGCCCAGTATTGCTATCGCTGTCGCCAGCAATAAATTAAACATGCTGATCGGCAATAAGTATTTCCATTCCAGGTTCAGTAACTGATCGATACGCAACCGGGGAAATGTCCACCTGAACCACATGATCAGGAATATTAAGAAAAACGTTTTTCCAAAGAACCAGATACTGGAGGGTATATAATCCATCACATGATTAAAAGCCTCCCAGTTCCCGATATGAAAAGGCATCCAGCCTCCTAAAAACAAGGTAGCTCCAATTGCACATACGATAAATACATTGATATATTCTGCTAAAAAAAACAACGCGAATTTCATCCCCGAATATTCTGTATGAAAGCCGGCAGTTAATTCCGATTCAGCTTCTGCCAGGTCAAAAGGTGCCCGGTTAGTTTCTGCTGTTACTGCAATAATAAAAATGACGAAAGAAATGAGTACTGGAATATGTCCCTTAAATATCCACCAGCCATTGGCCTGCGAATAAATGATATCAGAAATATTAAGGCTACCGGTCAGTACTACGATGGTAAGAATAGATAATCCTGCCGACAATTCGTAACTCACAATTTGCGCACCGCTGCGCATAGCCCCCATTAACGAATATTTATTATTACTTGCCCACCCGGCCATTAAAATACTGATGACCATTACCGAGGAAATTGCTGACACGTACAGCACCCCGATGTTCATATCCCAAAGCTGGAAATCTTTTGCAAAGGCAATCGGCGCCATCAATAACATAGCCACCATCATCGCAATAAAGGGTGCGAAGTTGAATAAGAATTTATCCGCGCCATTTGGTGTCAAACCTTCCTTCACCAATAACTTTACGGTATCCGCCAGGGACTGGAACATTCCATTAGGCCCTACCCGGTTGGGCCCGAGCCTTATTTGTATCCACGCTGCTGTCCTTCTTTCCATAAGTACCAAAACCAACCCCAGCATGGCAAACAAACCAATCACACATACGCCTGCAATCACCATTTCAATGATCATTACCCAGGTGGGATTGAATGTTTCACTCAACCATCCATGTATGCCCTCAGATATGTTTGATAAACTCCACACTTTTATTATTTTAAATTTTGAATTTTAAATGTTGAATTAAATACAATTTGAATTCATTCAACGTTTACAATTTATTATCCCTTATTTTAAATTCTGAATGTGGAATTGAAAAGCACCTGATCTCATTCGACATTTAAAATTCAACATTCAACATCACCTATCGATGTCCGGTATCACCAAATCCAGCGTTCCCATCATGGCCACAAGGTCTCCCAGTTTGCTTCCCCTCGCCATATGATCTAATACAGAAAGATTAGAAAAACCCGGTGAACGGAATTTGATCCTGTAGGGTGTTGTTCCTCCTTCGCTCACGATGTATATTCCAAACTCTCCCCTGGCAGTTTCCACTCTTTGATAAAATTCTCCTTTTGGCAATTTTAAAACTGCCTTTGTTTTTGCCTGGAAATCGCCTTCCGGGATATTATCGATCAGTTGTTCAATGATCCTGACAGACTGTTTCATCTCCCTGATGCGCACCATGTACCTGGCAAATGAATCGCCGGCAGTTTCCAGTACCTCATCAAACTGTATATGTTCATATCCATCATAGGGATACAATTTTCTTATATCGCATTCCACACCACTGCCTCTTGCCGCGGGCCCTGAACAACCATAGGAAACGGCATCTTCTTTCGACAAATAACCCACACCTTTCATCCGGTTTTGAAAAATTATATTCCCTGTTACCAGCTCGTCGTATTCATCCACTTTAGATTTAAAAAGTGTGATAAAATCTTTAACCCTTTTTTGGAAATTCGGATGAATGTCCTGCATTATTCCACCCGGAACGATATAATTCATAGTGAGTCTCGCCCCGCAGGTTTCTTCCATGATATCGTTGATACTTTCTCTTTCCCTGAATGCGTGGAAGAATGGTGTGAAAGCACCCAGGTCCATTGCCATAGCACCCCACCATAATTCATGCGACGCTATCCTCGTTAATTCATCCAATATTATCCGGATCACCTTTGCCCTTGATGGCACTTCCACCTGCAAGCCTTTTTCAACCACAAGCGCACAAGCGTGGTTATTGATATGAGAAGAAAGATAATCCATTCGGCTGGTGACGTAGATGAACTGCCGATAGCTCAGGCTCTCGCACATTTTTTCAATGGACCGGTGAATGAACCCGAGGTGAGGCTCTACTTTTTTGATGGTTTCACCATTGAGGGTGATCACCAAATGTAATACACCATGCGTGGCAGGATGCTGGGGACCTACATTGATGATCAGATCACCTTCAGTTGTTGTTCCAATTTCTTCAACCATATAATGTCGAATTGGTGAATGTCGAATATCGAATGGTTCTAAAAACCGAAGTTCTTCTGCATATACAGCGCTCCAACATTCGAAATTCTAAATTCGATATTCAATACTTTTATAATCGTATCATATTGATGGGGTCCTCAAAATCTTTCCTCATCGGGTTTTTTCCTTCCCATCCATCAGGCAAAATCAGTAACCTCAGGTCAGGGTGATTTAAAAAATTAACCCCAAACATTTCATACACTTCTCTTTCATGAAAATTAGCTGTCTGCCAGATATGGCTCACCGTTTCAATGGCAGGAGTTGCAGCATCCAGTGTAGCTTTTACCACGATGTTGTGCCTGAATTTGGTTGAGCTGAGATGGTACACCATTGCCAGGTGCGTTTTCCAGTCGATGCAGGTGAGGCAAAACAGGTGGTCAAAAAATAGAGAATCCTCATTACGAAGTTGCCCGGCAAATCCCAACCAATCCTGCGGGCCAACCAGAACATTTAACCATTCCCCGGTTTCATCAAAAGTGACCGCAGGAAGCAATTCAGTTAATTTGGCTTTTAATTCTTCATTTTCCATAATTAATACATTCATCCCGATGTCAAAACCTTGTAAGCTGTATTTTTTATATTCCCGATCCTGGTGCTACTTTTTATCTTCTTTTATCTGTTCCCTCGTCATACCTTTTTTTATCTTTTCCTGCAGGCTGATCAAAGCATGTATCAATGCTTCGGGCCTTGGTGGGCAGCCTGCAACGTATACATCTACAGGAATTACGTGATCAGCCCCTTTTACCACCGAGTAGGTATTGTAAAAGAAGGGCCCTCCACTGATGGCGCAAGCTCCCATAGCTATTACATATTTTGGATCAGCCATTTGGTCGTATAATCTTTTTAAAACGGGCGCCATTTTATTTACGATCGTGCCTGCAATAATGATTACATCTGCCTGCCTTGGAGAAGCCCGGGCAACTTCGAACCCAAACCGGGAAAAATCATATTTGGCACCGGCGACAGACATATACTCAATGCCGCAGCAACTGGTGGCAAATGTGAGCGGCCATAATGAATTGGAGCGGGCCCAGTTGATCACATCATCGAGCTTGCTCAATATGATGCCACCACCCGGTACCTCATGTACCTGGCCTGGAAAATTCTCCGGAATATTTGCTTTCTCCTCCAATTGAATATTAATTTTTAAATCATCCGAAAATCAAAACGCACGCGGACTATATGCCCTCCTCAACAATTCCACCGTCAACTCCGGTCACTTACCCAATCCTCACTTGCCCATGGCATGCCACTCGTCATTCCCCACCCCTTACATCCATTTTAAAGCGCCCTTTTTGTGCGCATATAAAAATCCCATAAATAAAATAAAAAGAAAAATGACAATCTCTACCAGGGCAATCCATCCTGCACTCTTTGCTACAACCGCCCAGGGAAAAAGGAATATCAGTTCCACGTCAAATATTAAAAAAATCAATGCAAATAAATAGTAGCCTACATTTAGCTGGGTCCATGTTTTTCCCTGAGTGGGAATGCCACATTCGTAAGGTTCCCCCTTCTGGATATTCTTGGTATACTTAGTAACCATTTTTGCTATGAGGATAGCTATTGTAGAAAAGGTAAGTGCCGCAATTATCAAAACAATCATCGAAGATGCACCCATATGAATTCAGTTTTGAATGATTTTTGAGCCTACAAGGTAATAAAAATGATTACAGCAAACTCTGTATAAGAACATGATTTTATCATTTTCAGGCATGATATTAATCATGAGTTTTTAACAAAAAAACAATAGCCATTTTTTTATCCATATATCTCTGAATGAATTGATTTTTTATCATACCCCAACTCCAGGATTCGTTTTTTAGCTTCGTCGATCATTCCTTTCCAACCGCATAAATAAAAATTAGCCGGCCTTTTGTTTTCGCAAAGTGATTCGTAGATGGAGTGCACATAACCCGACTTACCCTCCCAAAGTTCCCGGGATAAGGTGGGGATATAATAAAACCCAGGCATGGACTCCTGCAATTTTGTGAGTTCATCAAAATAAAGGAGGGTATCTTTTGTACGGCAACCAAAAACAAGGTAAATGTTCTTATGGGGGATGTTTTTATTTTTTATATGGTGGACCATGCTTCGGAAGGGTGCAACCCCGGTGCCGGTGCAGATCATAAAAATATCTTTCTCCAATTCTTCCTTAAGGATGAAAACACCCTGGGGGCCCCGAAAGGTCAGTTCCGAACCCACCCTTACTTCATTAAAAAGATAAGGCGTTCCTGCGCCTTTTTTATCCAATACGATCACCAGTTCAAAAACATTGGTGCCGTCTGGCCAGGAGGCAATGGAATAACTCCGCCACCTTTTATTTACTTTCTCATGAATGGGCAAATCTAATGTCACAAACTGGCCGGGAATAAAATCGAAATCTTCCATTTCAGGAACCTCCACCCAGAATCTCCTGGTATCTTTTGTTTCATCTTGTATCCTGATTACTTTCCCAACACGCCAGGGCTGTAATGCCATAAATAAAATTTTTGGGTAATATAGGAATAAATAAGCTAATGAAATAATCTGCTAATGTGCAAATGTGCCAATGGGTAGCTGATAAATAGGAAGCCCGCATTAGCTAATCAGCCAATTGCCTAATTAGCTAATTGGCTATCTTTGCACCGGATGAATCTTGAAGTGTTGATGAATTTCTACAAAAATGATCCCCGCTGTTTTCAAATTGCGGACAGGATCACTTTGTCTGAACCCCAGCATTTACACCTCAAAGGGCTTGCAGGGAGTGCTTCACAATTTATACTGGCGGCAGTTTTTAATCACCCCTCCACTAGCCATTTAAACCACGTCGTGATTTTGAGGGACGCAGAAGAGGCCGCCTACTTTCATAACAGCCTGGAGAATATTACCAATGCATTAGACATCTTTTATTTCCCCTCCTCGTTCAAGAACAAAAAAAATTATCAACTGCTCAACAGCAGCCATGTGATGTTGCGCACGGAAGCACTCACCAAACTTGCCGCCGGGGGCAACAGGAAAATTATTGTTACCCATCCCGAAGCCTTGTTTGAAAAAGTTGTGCTCTCCAAAACCCTTACGGAAAACATCATCAGCATTAAACAAGCGGAGGAACTGGATGTGAATGGTATGCTGGAGCGTTTTGTGCAGCATGGATTCGTGCGGACGGATTTTGTGTATGAGCCGGGCCAGTTTGCGGTGAGGGGTGGCATTTTGGATATCTATTCCTTTGGAAATGAAAAACCTTACCGCCTGGAATTATTTGGTAATGAAGTGGATAGTATCCGCATATTTGATCCTGAGACCCAATTAAGCGAAAGAAAATTATTGCAGGTAAATATCATCCCGAACGTGGAAACCCAGTTTGAGACCGGCGAAAAAGTATCACTTTTGGAATTTTTACCCTCCAATACGGTTGTGTGGATGGAAGACTGGGATTTTATCAGGGAAAAAGTGGAGCAACAGGAGGAAGACCTGGATATATTTATCGAACATGTGAAAACAGCTGATCCACGCCAGCAGGGCAACGATGAAAGCAGCGAAATCAATATTAAGGGAGAAGTAGGGCCGAACGATTTTGTAAATGCCCGAACCCTGGAAGCAGAATTAGGAAACCGGCATATTATCGAGTTAGGCAATAAATCGTTTTTTACAAAAAATGAACAGGCTAGTGCCGGCATCGTTTATAAAACGAAGGAGCAGCCTGCGTTCAACCGGCAGTTCGATCTTTTGATTAAAAATCTTCAGGAATATGAAGCACGGCAATACAATATCTTCATTTTTGCTGATAACCCTAAACAGCTGGAAAGGCTGCATACGATCTTCACAGACCTGCAAGCTGAAGTGCAGGTAACACCCATACCTGTTTCGATACATGAGGGTTTTATTGATGATGACCTGAAACTGGTTTGTTATACCGATCACCAGGTTTTTCAGCGGTACCATAAATACAAGGTGAAGCAGGCTTTTAGCAAGAACAAAGCCCTTACTTTAAAAACGCTCCGGGAACTACAGCCGGGCGATTATGTATCCCATATTGATCATGGTGTTGGCGTATATAGCGGGTTACAAAAAATTGAAGCCAACGGGCGTTTACAGGAAGCCGTGAGGATCCAATATAAGGACGGCGATTTGCTGTATGTAAATATTTCTTCTCTTCACAAGATAAGCAAATACAGCGGCAAGGAAGGCTCCATACCGAAGATGAATAAGCTGGGTAGCGACGTGTGGAACAAGCTGAAAGAAAAAACAAAAAAACAGGTAAAAGATATTGCCACCGACCTTATAAAACTATACGCCCAACGGAAAAGCCTGCAGGGTTTTTCCCACAGCCCGGACAACTATATGCAAACTGAGCTGGAAGCCAGTTTTATTTACGAGGACACTCCCGACCAGGGTAAGGCTACGGAAGATGTGAAAAGGGACATGGAAAAACCTGCGCCGATGGACAGGCTGGTGTGTGGAGATGTTGGTTTTGGAAAAACAGAGATCGCCATCAGGGCAGCATTTAAGTCCTGTTGCGATGGAAAACAGGCTGCGGTGCTTGTACCTACTACCATCCTTGCCTACCAGCATTATAAAACTTTTTCTGAGCGGCTGAAAGATTTCCCAGTGAAGGTGGATTTTATCAATCGTTTTAAATCAGCCAAAGAAAAAAAGGATACCCTTAAACAATTGGAAGAAGGGAAAATAGATATCATTATAGGCACCCACGCCTTGCTTGGCAATTCGGTCAAATTTAAAGACCTGGGGATAATGATCATAGACGAAGAACAGAAGTTTGGGGTATCGGCTAAAGAGAAATTAAAACAACTGAGAACCACTGTAGATTCGCTTACACTTACAGCAACGCCTATCCCCCGCACACTTCAGTTTAGCCTGATGGGTGCCCGGGACCTTAGCATAATCAATACGCCGCCACCCAACAGGCAGCCCATTCAAACCGAAGTAATGGAAATGAATGAAGATGCGGTGAGAGATATGATCTATTATGAGACCGAACGTGGTGGCCAGGTCTTTTTTATCCATAACAGGGTAAAAGGTTTGGTGGAAATGAAAAGCCTTATCCAGGGTTTATGCCCGGACCTTAGTATCGCCTACGCACATGGCCAGATGGAAGGTGACCAGCTGGAAGACACGATCCTCGATTTCATGGAACGCAAGTATGATGTACTGATCTGTACGAACATCGTAGAAAGTGGTGTGGATATTCCTAACGTTAATACTATTATAGTAAATAATGCCCACCAGTTTGGCCTGAGTGACCTGCACCAGCTACGTGGACGTGTGGGCCGTAGCAACAAAAAAGCCTTCTGTTATTTACTGGCGCCTCCCATGAGCACACTTCCGCCAGACAGCAGGAAAAGATTAAGTACACTGGAACAATACAGCGACCTGGGAAGTGGTT
>JAKFCK010000646.1:0-11613 GCA_036676685.1 Chitinophagaceae bacterium
TTTTCCGGGCTGAACGTCAGAAATTCTACTGAAATAAAACCCCGGTTAGTACCTGGTAATGTACGATATTACCTATCTTCATCACACACATCAACGCTTCTAAAACCCGTCACTTAATGGCTAAAACAGCACTCATCACCGGTAGTACCAGTGGCATAGGACTCGCCACAGCAAAACTTTTCGCTGCCAGGGGCTACAATATAGTTTTTAATGGCTTGGAAGAAAACGGAGCGGAAATTTCCGCCGCTATTGCCGGGGAGTTTGATGTGGACCATTTATTTTCCCCGGCTAACTTATTAAACCCTGCGGAGATAAGGAGCATGGTGAGCAAGGCATATGAAAAATTTGGTAGTATCGAGGTACTGATGAATAATGCGGGGATCCAGTATGTGTCCCCGGTCGAAAACTTTCCAGAAGAAAAATGGGATGCGATTGTTCAGGTAGTTTTATCTGCGGGCTTTCATTTGAGTAAAGCAGTGTGGCCTAAAATGAAGGAACAAAAGTATGGCCGGATCATCAATCTTGCTTCTGCACATGGCCTCATTGCCTCGCCTTTTAAAAGTGCGTATGTATCAGCAAAACATGGCATAATCGGCCTCACAAAAACACTTGCACTGGAAGGTGCCGAATTTGGCATAACGGTAAATGCCATATGCCCCGGTTATGTATTGACGCCTATCGTGGAAAATCAGATCCCGGACCAGATGAAGGTGCACAATATGACCCGGGAAGAAGTCATTAAAAATGTAATGCTCAAAGAACAGGCGATCAAGGAATTTATACCAGCAGAAGCCGTGGCTGAGTCAGTATTTTTTCTTGCAGACAGCCGCGCGGCCGCTTATATCACCGGTATTGCTTTGCCAATCGACTGTGGCTGGTCTGCACATTGATGGCAGCTATACTTTCCGCGAACTGGAAAGGTTGCTTAGCTTTTTAGGAAATGTTTGATCACCTGCACAATTTCTATGGCCCCCTGCCCATACAACATCGTCTGGTGATTGCCGGGTACTTTTACATACATACAATTTTTTATTAACTCCACCGTCTCCATCGCATTTTCCTCCGGAAGCAACGCAGCACCCATTGTGTAAATACCGGGGGCGTTAATAAGGATGGTTTCATGTTCCACTGCAGAGAGGTATTCCGGCCATGGTTCACCCAGGCTCCCTTTCACCACGGCTTCCATCATGTGGGAAAGTTTAGGGATACAACTGACCGTTCCATTTTCGTTTTTTTGTATGTCTGCTTTGTAATAATTTTCCATCAGGGGATCCCAAAAATCAATGTAAGGCGCAGCTTTTACTTTTGCCAGGTATTCATCAGCGGAATTAAAAAACTTGTCCAGCCGGCCCAGTGCGGGGCCGAGCATTTCTTTGGTGTTGGGATGCATGTTTGCAGCAGCGTCCATCAGTATTATTTTTTCCACGCGATTGGGAAAAAATCTCGCGATGTATAACGCAAGGAACCCACCAAACGAATGGCCACCGAGTATAGCCTTGTCGATATTTAGATGATCCATTAATCCGAGAATATCTGCAGCATGATCGGCCATCGTGTAACCCTCCGACGGCTGGGTGGATTGTCCACGACCGCGAAGGTCAACAGAAATAACATGAAAGGCGGGGCTTAGGCCTGCGGAGATAAGCCCGTCAAAGGCATGTGCATTGGCAGTGAGGCCATGCATAAGGATAATCGTTGGTTGGTTTCCTTTAAACTCCAGGAAGTGTAAACTGATATTATTGGCTGTTACTGTTTGGCTCGTCATCATGAAAATATTTGGTTATAAACAAAGCTGGCACCTGCAGGTGCAGATGCCAGCAGCTAAAACATGAAAAAACTACTTTTTATTTTTGCCGGTGTTAGGGATATGGGCTTTTAATTCTACGGAGAACAAACGCCCGATAGAAGGAGAACCCACAAATTCCCGTTGATCAGTATCAAACAGGTTGCTTATACCCGCACCCAGGCTCACCATGCTGTTCATCTTCACGCCTGCGCTGATGTCGACTGACGTGAAACCACCCAATGCTCCCCAATCAAAATTCTTGACATAATTTCTTGGAAGATTGTTAATCGGGTTAATGCCACCGTAAACCAAACCTCTTTTACCCCCGCCTGCAGCGGTAGCGATCTGGTTTCCGCTATACAGGTCATATTCCTGTACATGACGCGCAGAAAGATTTATGAACACTTTCCCTTTTAAAAGATTCTGGAAACTTAACGTAGAAGCAAACCTGTTCTTTGCCGCGTTCAGGCTTCTTTCTTCCAGAGAAACATAGCCATCCCTGTTTGCATCATTTTTAATATTGTCCTTGGTAATATCAGAACCAAACCAGCTATATTTAAGAGCAAGGCTAACATTGTCGGTGAAAAATACGTTTACTCCAACATCAACTCCATAGGATTTTACTTCGCCATAATTGAAATAAGTGCTGTATGCAGCTCCGGCAAGTTTGCCCCCTGTTACAGTACCAGGAATCAGCAAGGGAGTTTCGATAGGAATGTCACCAACCTTCACTGCCCGTCCGCCAACTGTAAGTGCGGGACTTAGGAAATTTTTACTTGTACCATGATAGCCGTTTATATCAACATAAAACATTTTACCCAGTGAACCTTTATATCCCACTTCCCATGTCTGGATCTCTTCAGGGTTAAGTGCTGTTGTTGTTTTTTGTTGAGTGGCATCACCAATGTCTGCCCCATTCGGTATATAGGTAACGCCATTTCCGTTTCCGAATACTAATCCAAATACACTCGCCCTCTGGAATAAGATGATGGGTGCAGCATAAGCCTTACCCCAGGTTGCCCTGACAGCACCTCCCGGAACACCTACAACCACCCCGGCTTTTGGTGAAAACAAACTTCCGAATAAGCTATGATGGTCCAACCTTGCTGCTGCAACAAGTTTTATGTCCGCCGGTAAATTTTGTTCCAACTGTAAGGCGCCACCATATTGTGTGATTTCCACTTTTTCATTGGCATCAATCAATACCGTTCCATATGTCTTAGGATCATCTTTTTGATAACTAGCTCCAACAACCATATTCAAACCAATATTGCTGAAATTGTAATTGTATTGAGCCTCTCCATTAAATCTTTTGGATTTTTCTTTAAACCTGTTGCCAAGCCTGGTTGCAAACATCTCGGCAGAATCCGGCGGGAGACGGCCCGCAGAAGGATACAAGGGACTACCTGGATCAGTGATCGTACTATGTGTGCGGTTCCAGTAATCTCTTGTGTAACCAGGGATCCCATAAGAGGTGCCTACATCAGTCCAGGTTTCATAAGCCTGGGCAAAAAAACGTGGGCTCACATACCGAAGCTGGAGATAAGAAAATTGCCATCCTTTGATCTGGTTACGCCCTGTATTATTCACACTCAGGAAATTATTGTCGCTTCCGCCATAAGAAACAATGATATCCGAAGTGGAATTAATACTGTAATAAGCATGCGCCTCGCCTTTCATATGACGGAACTGGTAAGAAGGGATCCTTTCGGGGATAGCTACCGCCGGGCCATAAACGCTGCCGCCCGCATAGATACTGTCATGCCATTCAAAATCTTTACCTGTTGTGTATTCTCCTGTGAGTTTATAAGCCCACTTATTATTTATTTTGGTGGCGTGGCGAAAGCGGCCGCTGAATACTTCCTGGTTTCCGGCACCAACCACGATGTCAGTTCCCTGCCATTTGCGCGGATCTTTTGTGATGGTGTTGGCAATACCGTTGTGCGCATTAGGACCATACAATGCTGAATTAGGGCCTAAAACAATTTCGAGTCTTTCGATATCTTCTTTAATAACTGTATTCATAATACCAGCTGGCAAACCACTGCTGCCAGCCATCATACTGTTCCGGCCATCTGTCATTAGCAGGATCTTTGCATTAAAGGCATTATTAAAACCGCGTGCGTTAAAACCTACACCGGTAACGCCTGTACGAACGAATTCCACGCCCTGTATTTTGGAAGCAAGTTCTCCAATGTTGAACGAAGAGGACTGTTCAAAGTCCCTCGCGTTTATCACGCTGATAGAAGCAGGTGCCCTCGTAATTTTTTCTGCCCTTTTGGAAGCGGTTACCACAACCTCATCGCCCGGCCGGTTAGATACAGACATGCTGACATCCGCGGTCTCAGATCCGCCGCTGGTAATAGTTACCGAATGAACCATATCCGCATAACCGACATAGGAAATAACAAGTGTGCTTTTGCCGGCTTTAAGATTGGTTAAAACGTAACTACCACTATTGTCAGTGATGGTAGAAGCATTGCTTCCCCGTACCATAACAGTGGCACCAACCAGGGGTTCACCGGTCACTTTATCGGTGACCTTACCCATGATCTTACCTGTGTTTTGTGCGAATGCAGCTACCTGGATACTGAGCATCAGCAAAAGCAATATCAAATTTTTCATGTTGATTTGGTTTATAGTTTAGTTTGTAGAATTTATTGTAAAAATTTTTTTATGATCGAATTCGTTTCGGTGTTCTTTTCAAAATTTACCATGTGTCCGGCCTTTTCAATAAACTCAACGGAAGCTTTAGGTACCAGGCTGCCAGCTTCTTTAGCAAGTGTTGCCGTAGTGAGGCCGGGATGAAAATATTTATTAGGGATTAATGCATCATTGCGTCCAAAGAGGATCAATACCGGCATGGATAAATACCGTAATGAATCCCTTACCGGGTGCGCCAGCATGCCTTTTACGCCGGCAGACACAGTTTCGGAATAAGCCCCGAGTATCGGGCAGTTCCTTATGCGGATCCGATCCCGGATTAAAACTTCAGCATCTGCTGGCTGGTCAAAAAAGTTGAGCTTGAAGTTATTCCGGATGACGGGCTCATCCTGTTTTTCAAAAGTTGCCGGGGCCGTTGCCATCTCTAATAGCTGGCGTTCTTTATCACTGAAAGTTTCCAGGCCGGCAGGGGAAACAAGCACCAGCTTTTTCACTTTCCTGTTTTGCAGCGCGGTAATGATAGCCACCTGCGCTCCCATCGAGTGGCCGGCCAGGTATACTTTTTTTATTTTTTTTCTGCGTAAAAATTCTGCTATCACATCAGCATACATCTGAAGCTGGTCTCTTCCTTTGGTATCAGCAATCCTTTGTGACCAGCCGTAACCCGGAAGGTCTATAGCGATGCAGCGAAAACCGGGTGATAGATAATTTACTGACTTTGTCCAATGCGCAATATTTCCACCCAGCCCATGAATAAATAAAATTGTTTTTCCTTTTCCTTTTTCCACGTAGGCGATTTTGCCGGCCCCTAAGGAAATTGACTTCACCGGCAGGTCATATTTGGGCAGGCAACTATCCTGTGCATTTGCATAATCCCCGGAAAGCAATAAGAATAATATGTGCACTAATATTTTCATGAAGCCATCGCAAGATTTCGTTTTGCCATAGGTTTAGTGATCAGGTAAACAACTGCTCCCACGACGATCGAGCTCAGGATCGCAATGGCAGATGCTACACCAGGATTGCGCACAGGTTCCTGCATGTAGGGAGTAAGCCTGCCGTAATAGACACTGAAGTGCACTAGTATAGCCACAACTGACGCTGCGATCGGTGCAGCTTTATGTACATTTTTGAGGAACATGCCGAACAGCAAAGGCACAAATGCGGCGGAGAAAGACGCATATACGCCATTCTGCGCGAGAATACCCACACTCAGGTCCGGGTGAATTAACTGGTTGTAGGAAACGATCATTGTAATAAGTGCCATCATGCCAATCACTATCTTGTTGATCAGTAATTCATTCTTCAATTCTGCCTTGCCGTTTAGTGTTTTGATGATATCTGATGTGATGGTTGTGCTGATCGACTGGATCAGGCTTTCCAGGGTGGCCACTCCTGAAGCGATTAAGCCGATCACCAGGAACAAACTCATTGCAGGCTTAAAAGCAGTTACCACGTAGGCAGACATGACACCATCAAGGGGTAAAGGGCCACCATTATATTCCAGGTCAGGAAACTGTAGCCTGCCATACAGCCCGGCGAAAACCACCGTGAAGAATAATACTAAAAGCAGAACCGACACCGTGAGGTAACGGTTCATATCTTTGTCATTTTTTACCAGCATAGACCGGGTTATAATATGAGGCTGGCACACAATAGCCACCCCAACGATAAACTGGCAGACCACGACTTCAAAAAAATCGCGGTACAGGGGGCTCGTTGGATTAAATGCTTTCGTGAGCATCGGGTCTATTACATTGAGCTTGGCAAACAGCCCGCCAACACCATCAGTAAAAAAGTGATAACCGGATGCCAGTATGATCACAGCCACCACTACTTTTAGCAATGCCTGGATCATATTCGTATATACCATACTGTTTGCCCCACCAAACATCATGTAACCAAAAGTGAACGTTACTATCCCAACCAGTACATAAAGAACATCTGTATTCAGGGCCTTACTTAAAACCTGGGTAAGGCCCACGCAGATCAATACAATAAAGGTGAGGTGTAATAAGGAAAGAAAAGCGATGTAAAGTTTAAATCCATCGCTTTGAAACCTGTTGCCCAGCCACTGCGCGATAGTTTTTGCCTGCACCACACTTCCTACTTTCCTGAATTGCTTAGACAAAATGACCAGCGAGATCAATGCTCCTAGGGGCAAAAAAACCGCCATTGATAAAAAGGAACTTATGCCGTAATAAGCTACAAAACCGGGGTTAATGATAAAAGTAGCTGCGCTGGTCATGCCGGCCGCAAGGGAAAGGCCTATCGCAGCCGGGGAAAATTGAAAAGTGCCGGTGGCATAATCAGACATCGTTTTAGTACGCCGGGCGCCGCGGATCACAAAATAGAGTATGACTGCAGCGTATAAGCCAAGACATATTAAAATAGCAACCATCATTCCCGGAGTAGCCAAGGTATTCATTATGACAAGCAATTAGAACAACAATTTAGAAGCCTTAGCGGAAATTTTTTTATGAAACTGGCGAATGAACTGTATAAACAGGTGAACGTATATTTATGCGGGGTGAAAGGAAATTACATCACGGATAATTTTTTCATCAGGCTTTCGCGGTAAGTTTTTCCGATAGGCACCGGTGTATTGGCGATGATAAGACTGTTTTCTTCTATAGCATCGATTTTGTGTTTGTTGACAAAAAAAGACCGGTGTGCCCGGATAAAATGTTGAGCAGGAAATTTTTCCTCAACAGCTTTAAGGGAATGGCTTAAAAGATATTGCCCGGTACACGTTTTTATCATAGCATAAATATCATACGCTTCTACCCATAGAATATCTTTTAGTAAAATCTTCTCCAGGCGCTTTTTATTTTTAACAAAAATGCTGTCCTCGTAGGTAAGGTTGTCGCTGATGCTGGTTGCACCGATGGTTATATCAACGTTTCTTTTTGAAGCATTGTGCAGCGTGATTTCGATCGTGGAATATAATGTTTCCGGCGTCACAGGTTTTACGAGGTAAGCATAAGGTTCAGCCAGTTTGGCCTTTTCTACTGTTTGCGAATCGGCAAGAGCGGTGAGGAAAATAAAAGGGATGGTCCCGGAATTCTTCAACTGGGACGCAAGTTCTATACCCGACATCTCGCCGGAAAGGTCAATGTCTAAGATGACCAGGTCAGGCACCATGTTTTTTAATTGGCGCATTGCCTCTTCCGCATTGTCGATACATCCGATCACCTCCATGCCCATGTCCTGGAGATTATAGGAGATCTCTTTCGCTATGATCCAGTCATCTTCTACCAATAAAACTTTTATCCCAGCCATACCTGTTTCTTGTTGCTGCAAAACTTTAATCGGTTAAATTTACAGAAACATCATGGCATCCCACTCCGGCAAATATTTATTTTGTTTTGCGCTCATCATTTTATGGATGATGCCGGTATGTCAGCTCAGTGGTCAACCCGTGATTTCGCTATCCGCCAACCAGGCTATTGCTTCCGTGCCTCAGGAACAGCTATTATGGTTTATAGACAGCACAGGTAAACTTTCATTCGATGACGTGAGAAAGTTCAGGTTTACTACAGATCAAAAAAATCACCTGGAAATTTCGGGTACTTCCTGGACGGCCTGGGGGTTGCTTTACCTGCTCAACGAGTCCGGTGTGGACCAGGAATATGTATTGCAAACCAACAAGTGGGGAAGTTTCGAAGCTTTTGCAGGAAGTTCCCCCGGATCTATGTTGCACCTGAAAAGTGGAAGCCTCCTGCCATTGGATGACCGCTCCCAACCATCAAATATAAATGCAATAAGACTTCTTCTGAAAAAAGGCGAAACCAGGACGGTTTTCCTAAAGTTTACACCTGTATATAGTATCTACACCCGCAAGGATATCAATGTCGGTATCTCGGAACAAAACCTGTTTGAAAAAACCGATCGACAGAGACTTTTATGGCAGGGCCTGTTTTTCGGGATCATCCTGGTGATGGCTCTTTACAACCTGTTTATTCTTTTCGCGGTAAAAGACATCAGCTATTTTTACTATGTTTTAAGCATTGTAAGTATCGGCTTATATTTTGCATTTTATTACGGCTTTGGGATTGAATATTTATGGCCATCCTCACCACTCTGGGATACATTTTGTTTTGCCGTGATCAATCCTTTTACCGGCCTGACCCGGATTTTATTTACACGTACCTATTTACATACTCCGCAATTGTTACCCCGGATCAATACAATCCTTAACATGCTGGGGGCAGGCTGCGTAGTAACGATGATCACCGGGCTTGCCTGTTTTTTCCTGGATATAGACATCCTCAAACCCCTGGTAATGATCATTGGCATCCTGGGCACACTCGTGTTGGTGATGATGTTTGTTGCAGGTTTTGTTGCTTACTACTACGATAAATATACACCAGCCAAATATTTCATCGCCGCCAACATCCTTCTTATCATTGGGGCCATCGCATTTATCTTTCGCGAAACTGGCCTTATGTCAGACAATTTTTTTACCCGTTACCTTGTGCAATACGCGGTGCTGATACAAGCTGTCGTGTTATCACTCGGGCTGGCCAGCCGCCTGAACCGTATGCGGCTGCAACTGACTACTGAAACCCTGGAGAAGGAACGCGTTGCCCTGGAAAGAGAAAAAGAAAAAAAAGAACTCATACAAAAACAAAAGCAGGAATTACAGGCGCAGGTGCAGGAGAAAACTGCAGACCTGCATTTAAAAAATGCGCTCCTGGAAGAAACGGTCAACCAGTTGCAGGAATCAGAAAATAAATTAAGTGAACTAAACCACGTGAAAGACAAGTTGTTTTCTGTTGTGTCGCACGACCTCAGAAACCCGCTGGCCACTATGCAGTCTTTTCTAAAACTGATCACCGACCATGATGAAAAACTAAGCGGGGAAGAAAGAGAAAAATTATTTTATGAAGCGCAGCAGTCGCTTAACAACATGAACGAATTATTATATAACCTCCTGCAATGGTCCAGGTCCCAGATGAACCTGCTCCGTTTTCGCCCCGATAAAATCAATGTAAAAGCAGTGGTTGATGCTGCAACAAAATTAGTGCAACTGCATGCGCACATGAAGCAGGTCGTCATTAACACAAGCATACCCGATAGCTTACACGCCTACGCAGATAAAGATATGATAGAATTTGTGATCAGGAACCTCTTAAGTAATGCCATTAAATTCAGTCAACGAAATAGCAGCGTGGACATCACAGCATTTTTGAAAGAAGATATGGTGGAGATACAAATAGCGGATCATGGGATTGGCTTAAGTGAGGCTAAAAGAAAAAAGTTACTGGGAAAACATACTACCATCAGCAGGCGCGGTACTGAAAAAGAAAAAGGAACTGGCCTGGGCCTGTTGATCAGCAAAGAATTTATTGAAAAAAACAAAGGCCACATCCAGATTGAAAGTGTTATCGGAAAAGGTTCAGTTTTTAGTTTTGACATACCGGGCCAGCAACAAAAATCCAGGCTAACATCTGTAGAATCATCGACAGGGCCGGCCGTTTACCTGTAGAATAATTTTTGCCTTTCCAAAACATCTGTAGTAACATACCGCATTAAAAAAGAGATCTGCTCATCTACTTTTTTATTTAATGTTGCCAGCTTTTGAGAAAGGTCGCCGGTATCATACTGAAAGTTTTCTTTTGCCGATGCGATCGTTGTAGTTTTTTGCTTTGCAGCCAGGATCAATGCTTTCACGGGGTACAACATTTCCCTGATCTCTTCATCAGGCCGGGCCGGTTGAAAGAGATCGTTGCGGTATGCTGCATATTTATTGAAAAGTTTGCTGGCTTCATTGAGTTCATTTACCGCAGCATTGTATAGCTGCATATTTCTTTCCCCATGGATGATTGCAATATTCATTTGATTATATGCATACCAGTTATTTTGTGCACCCTGGCGCACATCAGCTGCTTTCATACGGCGTGCTGCAGCCTCCATTTGTTGCAGCTGATCTAATGCTGCAAATGCTCTAACGGAATCACCAACATTGAGGGCTGGTCCCTTCTCATTAGAAAATGCGAAACCTCTTTCAAAGCTTTGATAACTCACGGTGTGGGGTAGGAGTTGCCATAAGGGATCAAAGGGCCAGTGGCTTTGAATAAAATCTTCCGGGGGGATTAGGAAATAACGCGGTGATTGGGCATAGTTGATATCCCAGGTAGGATCACATAACAACCAGTTCTCTTTTAGTTTGACTGCAGTCCAGCTGTGCGCCTGGTTGAATATGGAACCGGTAGTTCTGCAATAACCGCTTACAACGAATGCCGGCATATCCATTTTTACAAGAATGTCAGTAAACAACGACGCAAAATTATCACAAACACCTTTTTTGCGTCGAAGAGTTGCGGCGATCTTCTCATCATTTTCTTTACTCCAGTTAATAGAAAGCATGCTGTCTTTATCGTAACGGATGTTAGCGGTCACCCATCGGTATGCTGCCCTGATCCTGCCCTCATCAGTGTGAAAATTTTTAAGGATATAATTGGCGAGTGACTGGGAAGAGTGAGTAACCGAGGCAGGAAAATAAATTGCCCGGCTATCGACTGAAAAAGAATTTTCAGGCTGCGCCTGCACAGCGAAAGGGAAAACCATCCATAACATTAATAATGTCCGCCACTTCATACCTAAATGTATGGGTATTCTGCAAAATATAACAGCCTGAATTTTTAAACATTTCATAAAGTAAATCTCGCGTTGGCTTAACCTGCGCACGATTGTATTCACTTCTCGTTTTCATTTAACACGAATAGAGTATGTCAGGTACCGATCACTTTGTATTTCGTTTAAAACAGGGGCAGGGTCTGAAAAAAAGCATCCATAAATTTGTTGATCAACAACAATTTGCGGCAGGCTGGAACTGCACCTGCATAGGTAGCCTGACCAATTATTCCATACGTTTCGCTAATCAAAAAATAATAACCACGATGGGAGGCGGCCATTTTGAAATCTCTGCCACGCAAGCACTCTTTCCACAAATGGTAGCCACCTGCACACTTGCATTGCTGATAACTGCGGGAAAGTCTCTTAGAGCGTCCTCTTTTGCCTACGGCAACCTCCCGTAATGTTGTAAACATTGAAATTGTGAATTTATTTATGTTCACATATAAAACGTTTTCTTGAAAAAGCTGCAACACGGGATTCTTACCGTAAGCCTGCGTGCGCTCGCCGCATACCTCGAAGTC
>JAKFCK010000647.1:0-2141 GCA_036676685.1 Chitinophagaceae bacterium
AATAATTTTCCATTTTCCTGGTATGTAGTAAATATTTTTATTTGGCGTTATCCTTATTGGTTTTTATTCATCATTCCGGCATTCATTTACGGTTTTTCAAGCCATTCAAAAGAGGTTAAGAAAATAACTGGTTTTAACCTGGCACTCATTGTTACTTACCTTTCGATTATTTCTTCAGCCAGCACCAAACTATATTGGTACGACATTCCTATTTACCCATTTCTATCGTTGCAAATTGCTTTGATGCTGTATGCATTCTGGCTCTATGTACAAATGAAACTTAAGCTTTCAACGTTATTTCAAAACATGGCAGTAGCATCTGTATTATATGCACTGGTACTTGTTTATCCCTTTCGTATGGTGCATATACACAACAAACATATTTATGTAGATAGTCCGTGGGATCTTGATGTACAGCAGCGGAACCAGGGATTATTTATGCAACAGGCTATGCGTAATAACAAGGATTTAAATAATTATATTTTTTGTTATGATGATTGCAGAAGTTGTCACGGCCAAATAGATTTCTACATTATTTTATTACAATCGAAAAATGTGAATGTACGATTTCAGCATAACCTGGATTCGCTTTCTGGTGGTAGTTTTATTGTTGTGAGCCAGCAAAGGTTGAAAGAAGATTTAGAAAAAAAGTATAATGTAGAATTAATAAATGAAGCATATGGCTGCTCTGTTTATATTATCAAATAACCATTTTGCATAAGCAAACAAATGGATTAACTAGTTAAAGCAATTCTTTAACAGTCGATTTTATATAACCATTTTGCAGGTATTTGTAAAGGTTTTTTCCCGGGCAACTGGTTTGCTTACTGTAATCCTTATGCGAAGCTATGGTCTCATAAGGCAGATCATATTTCTTACAACTGTATGCGATCAATTTTGTTAGTGCATCTAGTTGTTGCGGGTTAACTTCCTGCACTTCAAAATTGCCTAATAATGTGATAAGCAAATGTCCCGCAGGGTCGTATTCCGTATTCGTTTCTCCAACCGTGTAAACATCTCTTCCTTCATAAATAGTACCATCAGGTGCAATTAAAAAGTGGTAAGGGATATCTGTCCAGTTACGGTCTTTACCCATTCCCCAAACCTGTACATTTTTAATGTGTTTGGCAGCATCATCACCCAATTCAAATTTTGTCCCTTCGTGGTGAATGGTTATTCGAGTTAAAGTATGCTTTTTAAAATCACGAGGCTCATTGGCATGCCAACCAGAACGGGGTACAATGCTGATTCCATTTTCTTTTTCCAATTTTTTTGATGCTGCCCTTTCTGTCTTACCGAACGCCATGACCTCCAAAGTTCTTGCCAAAATCGCCGAGGTCATCGCAGGCGCGCCCACCTCGCGGCGCAAGGTGCTGGCGCTGATCCTGCAAGACCCGCAGCGTGTGCTCGATGAAAGTTTTGAGCAGCTGGCGCAGCGCGCCGGCAGCTCGGTGCCCACGGTGATGCGCACCTGCCGCGATCTGGGCTACCCGGGCCTGCGCGAGTTCAAGCTCGCGCTGGCCCAGGAAATGGCCGTCAGCGGCTCGCCCCTGCATCGCCGGGTGCAACTGCATGACCGCACGGAAGAGGTCATCTCCAAGGTCATCAAGGGCGCGACCACCGCCGTCAGCGGCGTGCAGGCCCAGCTCAGCGTGGCCGCGGTGGAGGCGGCGGCCGACGCCATCGTGCGCGCCAGCCGGGTCGATTGCTACAGCGTCGGCGTGACCTCCAGCTTCATGGCCTCCGACATGCAGGCCCGGCTGTTCCGGCTGGGGCTGGTGTCCAACGCCTACCTCGACATTCATTTGCAGCTGGTGTCCGCGGCCACCATCGGCACGCAGGGCGTGGTGTTTGCCATCTCGCACGTGGGCGGCATGCCGTCGCTGCTTGAAGCGGTGGACGTGGCTCGCTCGCAGGGCGCCACGGTGATCGCCCTGACCCAGCAGGGGACCGCACTGGCCGAGCGGGCCGACATTGTGCTGGGCATCCATGTGCCGGAAGACCCGGTCATGCATGTGGGCACCGAGGCCTACCTGGTCCACCTCACCGTGATTGAAATCGTCACCGTGCTGGTGGCGCAGCGCCTGGGCGACCTGGCCGTCAAGCGCCTGGGCGGCGTGCGCGACGTGCTCAGCACGCGC
>JAKFCK010000648.1:0-1590 GCA_036676685.1 Chitinophagaceae bacterium
CACTCATTGACCCATTCACTCATTGACCCATTCACTCATTGACCCATTCACTCATTGACCCATTCACTCATTGACTTATTGACCATTTACCCATTGACCATTTACCCATTGACTTATTGACCCATTGACTTATTGACCCATTGACTTATTGCCCCATTCACTCATTGACCATTGACCCATTGACTTATTCCCCCCTTTGTCTATATTTACGATTCAATTAATACCTTCAAAGAAAATGACCCGTGAAGAAAAATTTATGCAGGAAGCGATTTCCCTTTCTTTGAAGGGAATACAGCTTAATGAAGGAGGGCCTTTTGGATGCGTGATCGTAAAGGACAACGTGATCATCGGCCGCGGGAATAATATGGTAACGTCCACCAATGACCCCACAGCACACGCAGAAATAGTGGCCATCAGGGATGCCTGCAAAAACCTGAATAGCTTTCAGCTAGACGATTGTGAAGTATATACAAGTTGTGAACCCTGCCCCATGTGCCTGGGTGCCATTTATTGGGCAAGGCCAAGGATAATTTATTACGCAAATAACCGCCAGGATGCTGCCGATGTGGGGTTTGATGATTCGATGATCTACGAAGAAATGGCTGCAGATATTAATACAAGAAAAATACCTATCAAAAGTTTGGGAAGGGAAGAAGCCCTGAAGGTGTTTTTGGAATGGAAGAACAAGGCAGATAAAACTGCTTACTGATCCCTGTTTTTGGCCTGGATAATTTCTGCCGCTATGCTTACAGCGATCTCCTCCGGCGTCTGGCTTTTGATGGAGAGGCCCGCCGGGGTACTTATTTTTTGAAGAAAGTTATTTTGCATATCCGGCAGGCTTTCGCCAAACATTTTTTTCATTTTCGTTTTACTTCCCAGCACACCCAGGTAACGGAACTCTGCATCAGCAAGCGCCCGAACAGCTATTTCATCCGTGCGGTAGCCCACTGTCATGATCACAACATACACGTGGTTTCCCGGGGTAATTTTCTCATTCAATTCAGCATAGGACCCCAGGATATGTTTTTCATGGGCATATATATTTTCAGAGAGGGTATTTAAATTTTCCCGCTCTTCGTACAAGTGAATATAAAAGTCCATTGTGCACATTAGCCGGCTAAGCGCGAGTGAACAATGCCCTCCGCCAATGATATGCAGCACATTTTTATAGCCTGTTTTTTCTCTGAGGAGAAAATTGTTCTCCCCGGTCTTCTCAAAAAAGAAGTTTACCGATGGCGGATCAGTAAAAAAACGTATGCCTCCAGGGCTTAATTCTAATGTGCCATTCCTGTTTTCCTGCAGCGACCTGGTTAAATCAGTGAGCGCCTGCCTATCCTCCAGCTTCACGGGATATAAAAAGATCGTTTGCTCCCCTGAACAGATCATGCCGCTCTGGTCGCAGCACTTGACAGTGGCCATCTGGCGAGTGCGGTAATCGACGTAACGGACCCGGAGCCGTTACCTCCCGGCCATGTCTTCTGGTCGCACCCGAAGATCATCCTCACCCCGCATGTGGCGAGCGTCACCCAGGCGGAAACGGCAGCAAGCGCCGTCATCGACAACATCAAACGCCACCGCGCAGGCCTCGGC
>JAKFCK010000649.1:0-13747 GCA_036676685.1 Chitinophagaceae bacterium
AAATACGCGAACAACCGTTATGATGAAAAAACACACACTGCGATCTCTACAATTAAAACAGAAGTAACTGTGTTAGACATCAAAGATTTCCCCGACATCGCTTACATGATACCTTGCCCTAAATCTCCGCACGGTTGCGATGTAGATCCAACCGGGGAGTATATTGTGGGCAGTGGTAAACTGGCTGCTTTAATACCCGTATTTAGCTTCGACAAAATACAGAAAGCCATTGCCGCAAAAGATTTTGAAGGACAATATGACGGTATACCGGTTATTAAGTATGAATCAGCTTTATATGGCGAAGTTAAAAAACCAGGCCTTGGCCCGTTACACACAGAGTTTGACGGCAGAGGCAATGCATACACTTCCATGTTTGTATCCAGTGAAGTAGTTAAATGGAATATCAAAGACCTGAAGGTGGTGGACCGTGTACCTACTTTCTATTCTGTGGGACACCTGATGATCCCTGGTGGCGACTCAAGAAAACCTTTTGGCAAATACCTTGTGGCGTACAACAAAATTACCAAGGACCGTTACCTGCCTACAGGACCGGAATTGTCTCAAAGTGCTCAGTTATATGATATCAGCGGAGACAAGATGCAGATGATCCTGGACTTTCCTACGATCGGTGAACCACACTATGCACAGGCCGCACCGGCTTCGCTTATCTCTGCGAATTCTGTTAAGTTTTTTAAGATAGATGAAAATACCCATGCCCAGGCATCCAAAGGCGAAGCCACAACAAAAGTGGTGCGCGAGGGGAACAAAGTGCATGTGTACATGACCGCTATCCGCTCGCATTTAACACCCGACAATATCGAAGGTGTAAAAATGGGCGATGATGTTTATTTCCACATCACTAACCTGGAACAGGATTGGGATGTACCTCATGGATTTGCCGTGAAAGGAGCTAACAATGCTGAGTTACTCATTATGCCGGGCGAGACCCAAACATTAAAATGGACACCAGACCGTGTTGGTATGTTCCCAATGTACTGCACAGATTTTTGTAGTGCTTTGCACCAGGAAATGTCTGGTTATGTAAGGGTATCACCTGCCGGAAGCAATGTGCCGATTCGTTTTGGCACAGGTGTTAAGCCTGCAAAAAAAGATACAACAGCAGCGGCACCAACAGCGGCTAAGTAAGGTAAAGGGGTATGGCGAACGGCATTTCCACCGGTTGAACTGACTAACCGGGATCAGAACTGCTCTCCCATACTCCTTTTTTTTGAACACTGAAAATATTTAAGATGAACTCCGCAAAAATTTCAACGGCCTCCCGCATCCTTTTTATATTATGTGGACTTGCCCTTATCCTCGTATTATTTATGCCGATCTGGAGAATAGAACTTGATGCACCCCAATACCCGGAGGGCCTGCGCCTGCAGATTTATGCAAACAGGATTGCAGGAGACGTTGACATTATCAATGGCCTGAACCATTACATAGGGATGAACACTTTACATACAGAAGACTTTATAGAGTTTAAATTACTGCCCGGGATCATTATCTTTTTCGTTGCCCTATTTATCCTTGCTGCCATTATCGGTAAAAGAAAATGGCTATACGGTGTCTTTATTACATTTGTTTTATTTGGCATCATCGCCATGGTAGATTTCTGGAGATGGGAATATAATTACGGGCACAACCTCGATCCAAATGCGGCTATCATCGTACCGGGCATGGCTTACCAGCCACCCCTGATTGGCTTTAAGCAACTCCTTAATTTTGGTGCCTACTCCATACCGGATACGGGCGGATGGATATTTATCGGCGCAGGCCTGGTGCTCCTGTTCCTGGTGATCACGGAGTGGAGAAGAGCAAAAAAAAATATATCAGTTTCCATACCTAAACCCGTGATTATTTTTATAGGCATGTGGATTTCCTTTAGCAGTTGCAATTCCGGACCTGAGCCCATTAAATTGGGAAAAGATCAGTGTTATGGCTGCAAGATGACTATCAGCGATCAACGTTTTGGTGCAGAAATCGTTACCACGAAATCTAAAGTATATAAATTCGACGATGTCCATTGCCTGCTTGAGTTCAAGAAGTCAGGCACATTAGAACCCAAAGAAATTAAAGCCATTTATTTCAGCAACTTCAGTGCTCCTCACCAGTTAATGATCGCAGAAAAATCGCTGCTGCTTAAAAGCGACCAGCTACGGAGCCCAATGAATGGCAATATTGCTGCCTTCGAGCATGCAGCAGCTCTCAAAAGTGCGCAGCAATCATTTGCAGGAAATGAACTTTCATGGAATGAATTAGATCAATGAAATTTTTAATAACCATCTTTTTTTTATTTTCCTGTGGGCAAACCAGGGCGGCTACCTTGTATGTAGGAAAAAACAAAACCTTCAAAACCATCACCCGCGCAATACAGGCGGCCAACGAAGGTGATTCCATTTTGGTAGACGCAGGTATCTACAGGGAAAGAAATCTCGTGATCCCCAAGCGCATTGTATTAAAGGGTTATGGATACCCGGTGCTGGACGGAGAATTTAAATATGAGGTGATCTCCATCAAGGCAGACGGGGTAGTTGTAGAGGGATTTAAAGTAATAAGGTCAGGGCATTCTTCCATCAATGATATGGGAGGGATCAAAGTATATGATTCCAAACATGTGACCATCCAGGATAATATTTTAGAAGATACTTTTTTTGGCATATACCTCCAGTATTCTTCCTTCTGTACCATCCGCAACAACATCATTACGGCTCATGCCTTAGAAGAGCAACAGAGTGGTAATGGTATACATTGCTGGAAAAGTGATAGCCTGCTTATAGTAGCTAATACGATCACCGGTCACAGGGATGGCATTTATTTTGAATTCGTGACTGGCAGTACTATATGGCGGAACGACAGCTATAATAATTTAAGGTACGGGCTTCACTTCATGTTTTCCCATAACAACGTTTACATCACCAATATCTTCCGGAATAATGGTGCAGGCGTGGCGGTGATGTATTCACACGGTGTAAGAATGTTTAATAATTATTTTGCTGATAACTGGGGGGATGCTGCTTATGGATTGTTACTCAAAGAAATTTCAGATAGCCATATAGAGGGCAACCATTTTTCCAGTAATACGATGGGCATTTATATGGAAGGCGCCAGCAGGATAAAAACCCTGAGAAATAGTTTTGAGAACAATGGCTGGGCAATGAAAATACAAGCCAGCTGTATGGATATCAACGTAGCCGACAACAACTTCACCGGCAATAGTTTTGATGTGGCCACCAACGGATCACTGGTGTTGAATACTTTTAAAAATAACTACTGGGATAAATACGAAGGCTACGACCTGAACAAGGATGGCACAGGTGATATTCCCTACCGGCCTGTGAGTATGTTTTCGGTGATCACCGAAAAAAATCCACCAGCTATGATGCTTTTCAGGAGTTTTATCACCACCCTAATGGATAAAACAGAAAAGATCCTGCCGAGCCTTACGCCGGAAAACCTGAAAGATGAACAGCCTTCAATGAAAAAACTATTTTAACGAAATGAATATCGCTCATGATCATAGCAAGTAACGTGGTAAAAAAATTCGGGAAACTAAAAGCGCTGGATGATGTTTCTGTTAATTGCGAGAAAGGGCAATGTATTGCACTGATAGGCCCTAACGGGAGCGGGAAAACGACTTTCATAAAATGTATCCTTGGCATGGTAGTACCTGACACGGGTTTTATCACTTTCAAGGGAAATAACATATTGCATAACTGGGTATACAGGGATGAGATTGGTTACATGCCGCAGATCGGCCGTTACCCGGAAAATATGACCATCGGGCAGGTGTTAAAAATGATGAAAGACATCCGCAATTCAAAAAAAGAGCTGGATGAAGAACTCGTGGAGAGCTTTGGCCTAAATGATCTCCTCCAAAAAAGGATGAGGACGTTATCCGGTGGCACCAGGCAAAAAGTAAGTGCAGCACTCGCCTTTCTTTTTAACCCTTCCGTACTTATCCTGGATGAGCCCACCGCCGGCCTCGACCCCGTAGCTGCCGAAATTCTAAAGGCCAAGATCACGAAAGAAAAACAACTGGGCAAGTTAGTGCTGGTTACATCCCACATCCTGAGTGACCTCGATGACCTGGTTACACAGATCATCTATATGCAGGACGGCAAATTATTGTTCCTGAAATCGATCGAAGACCTGCGGACAGAAACCGGCGAAGAAAAACTGGCCAGGGCTATTGCCCGGGTGATGACAAATAATTAATCATGAGAAAGATCATAAAATATGTAACCGTTGATATCCTGCGAAACAGGATCGTGCTGGTCTACACAGCTTTTCTGCTGATCACCTCGCTCAGTGTATTTGCGTTGGAAAACAACAGCACCAAGGGCCTGCTGACTTTGTTAAATGTTATCCTGCTCGTGGTGCCGCTGGTAAGCCTTATATTTTCCACGATATACGTTTATAATAGTGCCGAATTCATTGAATTGCTGGTGAGCCAGCCACTCCGCCGAAAGACGATCTGGTTGAGTTTGTACACGGGGCTTGCATCAGCGATGAGTATTGCATTTTTTATTGGTGCGGGCATACCGCTCCTGCTCAACCATGCGGATACATCAGGCTTTTTGATGATCGGCGTGGGACTATTGTTAAGTATCATTTTTGTAGGGATCGCCATGCTGGCGGCGGTAAAAACGAGGGACAAAGCAAAGGGAATCGGGGTTGCTATCCTGCTGTGGTTGTATTTTTCCCTGTTGTTTGATGGATTGGTCCTGTTCCTGCTTTTCCAGTTTGCAGATTACCCGCTGGAGAAACCGATGATCGGCATAAGCGCTTTAAACCCGATCGACATGGGCAGGATACTCATTATGTTGCAAATGGATGTGGCGGCTATGCTGGGCTACACAGGCGCAGTATTTAAGGAGTTTTTTGGAAGCCCCACCGGCATCGGTTTTGTTTTCATCGTACTCTTGCTTTGGGTATTTATACCGTTATGGTTATCGGTACGAAACTTTAATTCAAAGGACCTTTAAAAATCACAACATGAAACGACACCCTTCATTAGCGCATCTCTCCAGGGACCACCACCCTGCTTTGATACTAGCGCAGCTATTAAAGCGAAATGCCCCGGCCTATAAAGGCATGCCTACGGATACAGCCGGAAAAGTAGCCTATGCTAAAAAGCTTTACCTATCGGAATTAATTACGCATTTTGACCAGGAAGAAAAAATGATGGACATGCTGGCAGCTATTGATCCGCAGCTGGATGTTTTGATAAAAGAAATACGGGCAGAACACGTGCAAATACGGCAGCTTTTTTCCGGACTGGAAAAAGGGGACACCATCGAGGCCATGGACAGACTGGGTAATACCCTTGACCAACATATCAGGAAAGAAGAAAGGGAACTGTTCCCCTTGATAGAAAAAAATTGTGATAGCGTCATGATGGAGTCCATAGAAAAATTATTAACAGATGACAGAATCTTTTAAGTGAAAAAAGAACTCGAAAATAAAATGGATGTGCATTGGCTGGTGGACCGTTTTTATGATAAGATAAAGACGGACAAGGTAGTTGGCTACATCTTTAATGACGTGATGAAAGTGAATTGGGAAAAACACCTCCCGGTGATGTATGCTTTCTGGGAGAATGCGCTTTTTTATACAGGTGGCTACGAAGGTAATGCGATGAAAAAACACCTCAACATTAACAGGGTGACTCCTTTGCAAAAAAAACATTTCAACAGGTGGCTGCAGTTGTTTAATGAAACTGTAGATGAATATTTTGAAGGAGAAAAGGCTGAACTGGCCAAGCAGCGTGCGCTTAGCATAGCCACCATTATGCAGGTAAAAATTGCCGGGGACAATTCCCGCTAAAAGAATATATTGTTGTTTGAATAAAAAGGGGTAGCGCATTTTGGCTACCCCATTCTTATGGTTAGTTTTCCCTACACGGATCAATTATTTAGCTGGCGGCAGCAGTACATTATCTATCACGTGAATAATCCCGTTTGCCGCGGGTATAGAAGCGATTACGGTAGCATTGCCGATCATGATCTTTCCATCTTTGTTGCTGATGGTGACATTCCCACCGTTCACCTGGCCCAGTACCTGCCCATCCTGCAAATTCTCCGCTTTATAAACGCCTAGTGATACATGGTATTCCAGAATATCGGCCAGCGCATCTTTATTCTCCGGTTTCAATAAATTATCCAAAGTACCAGCAGGTAATTTGTTGAATGCATCATTGGTAGGGGCAAATACTGTAAACGGCCCGGCATTGCTTAATGCATTTACCAGGTCAGCAGCCTGCACTCCCTTTACAAGTGTGGTATGGTCCGGGCTTCCCATGGCCACCTGTACTACATTTTTTTGTGAAGCATCATCTTTTACCGCTGCCTGGCCACCCGATAAAGCGGTTTCATCCTGTTTAACTTCCGTTACTTCATTAGTTGTTTTGTTGCCATCGCAGCCGGCAAACAGAATAGCTGTGATCATCGTAAAGGCGAGGAATTTCTTTCTCATATAGTTTTATTTTTAGTGTTTAATGTCGACCAAAATACAAGACTATAACTTTAAAAAAGTTGACCAAACTCATCCGGGAACATGATTGTATTCATTGTTCGCTGTGGCGGTCAATCGATTGGCATTTCAAGGTTATGAAAGGGTTTAAGCCCGCGGAGATGGTATTTATTTTGATGCGGGGACCAGGATCTTGCAGACAGAAGAAGATGCACCCGGTGAAAAGCCGGCTGCCCATCATAAGTCCCTGTATTTAGTTCAGCGAATTTTATTCGGAAGGATATTCTTTTCTTAACCGGCTGTCCAGTATAAATGTTCCAAAAGGTAAAAGCGAAGCCATGAATGCAGCAGTCGTTTTAAGAAAACTCCATTTATATTGGATCCATACTTTTACCAATAATACACAGAAAATAACAAACAGCACACCATGTGCCCAGCCAAAACATTTTACTGCATCGGGTTTTCCTGCCAGGTACTTTAATGGCATGGCAATCCCTAATAAAATGAGGTAAGATATTCCTTCCAATACGCCTACCAACCGGAATCGCCCCAGGGTGGTCTTTGAGAAACTATTCAACATAATTAAATTTTTGGTAGCAACGCAACCCGTGCATGCTTATTCCGAAGCGGAAATCTTTTTAAAAGTGAGTAAAGGAACCTGTAAAGCCGTAGACATGTCTTCTGTTTTACTACCCAGGAAGAGCCGGTCCCAAAGGCTGCGTTCACGCGTGAACATTACCAGCAGGTCGGTCTTATTCTTGTTCAGAAATTTTTTCAACTGGTCTACCAGGCTGGTTTCAATGGTTGCTTTCGGGCTCATCAATTCTATCTTTTTATAAGGCATTTTTTTAATAACGGCTTCTGCGTTTTTCCGTTTTGTATTGTTGATATCAAGGCCATAATCCAGGTATACAATATTCAGCTTTGCTTTTAAAGGCTGCACCAAAGGCAACAGCCTTTTGAGTTCCTCCGTGATATTTTCAAGATCAGACGCAAAACTGACAGTATCCAGTCCGGTATATTTGAGGTTCTCAGGAATAGCTAACACCGGGATATCCGATTTGGAGATCATTATGGAAGTATTGGAACCGAAAAAGAATTTTTTTATTCCCGTGGCACCATGTGTACCCATTACGATGAGGCCGGCGTTATACTTTTCAGCAATTTCAATCGTGTTTTCTACCACCATAGGGTTAAACTCCACTAAACATTTTGTGGATGAAGGGACTTTATCGATACCCAATTGCTGGTATGCTTTTTTTACCTGCTGACGCAGTTTTTCCAACTTGTCCTGCTCATCTTCCTGGATAAGCTTCCTCATCTGTTCCTCCGTGGCGGCGGCAGACAATGCGTAAGGAGACATGTGGGAACAATGAAAAACGATCAGCTGCCCCTTTAACTTTTTACTAAGCTGGATGGCATAACGTAACGCTGCGGATGCATTTTTTGAAAAATCAGATGGTACTACGATGGTTTCAGTCATCCTTTAAAAATTAAGGTGATTTTATTTATGTATTGTTTTTACCGGTATAGACAACAGAGGAATATTGGTGTGATAACTCATTTTTTTTGTCATACTCCGGTGAAAAAGACTCTCCAGGAAACTTCGTTTATGGGTAAGCATCACCAGTATACCAGTGGTATTGGCTGCAATATAAGTTTTAATGGCCTCTTCAAAGTTGGATCCGTAAACGGGCCTGGCTTCAATGCTTATCGCCGGGTGCTCACGCTGCATTGCAACAGCAAATTGTTCTATGGATCGCCTGTTCTGCATGTAATCGGCCGCATCTGCAAGACGCTCGTCCGTGAATACAGTGACATACACAGGAATCTTGAACAGTTCCGCAAGCCAGAAAGCTGCATCAGCTGTTTCGTGATGTTCTGTAAAGTCATGAACCGCCAGTAAAATATTGACAGGAGGCTCAGCTTCTGCAAGCAACGGGATGGCAAGCACGGGTATCGCCGACTGCCCGATTACAGCAGCCGTCATACTGCCAAATATTTTCTCCCGCACCCCGGAATCGCCAACAGTCCCCATTACCAACAGGTCCGCATGGTTTTTTGCTGTGGCTTCTTTGATGGCATCCGGCACAAATCCGTTGTAAACCTCGTACTGAACATGCACCCCTGCCACCTCCCTGGCAGCACGAGCCATGATCTCCAGCCGGTTCTTTGCGTTGGCAATGATCTCCCGGTCATAGTCGCCTTCCAGTATTACATATTCATTGAGGGAAGCATGCGTAGCCTCGGTGATATGCAAAAGTATGATCGTGGCGCCCGCCCGCCTGGCAATCTCCGTGGCATACTCGAGCGCTTTATCGGAGTTGGGGGAAAAATCTGTGGGTACCAGTATCTTTTTCATGGACAGCTTATTTATATTACAAAAGAAGTGGTTGTAGAGCTTTTAAACAATGATATTCATAACTATTTTTTAGTAGCGCCCTACTTATCAATGATTAAGGAGATAATGATAAAAGTCATTTTTATCCTGATTCCCGTCATTTGCAGCCTAAAACACCGGGGTTACATTTGTGCCCTAAACATTCATTATTCAATCTGCAAAACAAATACCACCGGCCTGTTATCACTGCGGGGAACCCTGCGTGGACGAGCGGCTGGTAGACGGCCACCCCTTCTGCTGCACCGGCTGCAGCCAGGTTTATCTGTTATTAAACGAAACGAACCTTTGCGGGTATTATGACCTGGATAAGAACCCCGGTATCAAAGCCAGGGGTAAGTTTATAAGCAGTCGTTTTGCCTACCTGGATGATGAATCTGTGATCGACAAACTCGCGCAATTCCGGAGTGCAGGGAAGGTGAATATTACCTTCAGTCTTCCGCAGATGCACTGCTCTTCCTGTATTTACTTACTGGAGAACCTGCAGCGAATAGACAACGGCATCACAAGTTCCCAGGCTCATTTTGACCGGAAAGAAGTTTTTGTCAGTTACAATCCTGCTTTAATATCCTTAAGGAAACTGGTGGAATTATTGGCTTTTATTGGCTACGAACCTGCGATAAGCCTTGAAAATGCCGAAACCACCAAATCTTCATCCTTCAATCGTAGCCGCATCATTGAACTGGGTGTGGCGGGCTTTTGTTTCAGTAATATTATGATGCTGAGTTTCCCCGAATATTTTTCCGGTGGGGAGATTGAACAGGCAGGATTAAAAGCAACTTTCACCTGGATCATCTTTTTTCTTTCTATACCGGTGATCTTTTACAGCGCCCGCAGCATTTTAATATCAGCATGGAAAGGTTTAAGGCAAGGTATAGTGAATATTGATGCCCCAATCGCGCTGGCCAGTATTATCACTTTTGCCCGAAGTTACTACGAGATCATTACCGCAACCGGCGCCGGGTACCTTGATTCCGGCACCGGTATTATTTTTTTCATGCTCATCGGGCGATGGTTCCAGGCAAAGACATATGATGCAATATCCTTTAACAGGCAGTACCGCTCCTATTTTCCGTTGGGGGTGACCGTATTACGTGACCACAAGGAAGAAAATATCCCCGTTACCAAATTGCAAAAAGGAGAAACCATCATTGTTCGTAACGAAGAAATGATCCCTGCAGATGCAGTGTTGCAGGAAGGCAATGCGAATATTGACTACAGTTTTGTGAGCGGGGAAAATATACCGGTTCCAAAAAAACAGGGAGAACTGCTTTATGCCGGCGGAAAACAGCAAGGTGGCGCATTGAAGCTGAAAGTAGTGAAACAACCCTCCCAAAGTTATATTACCCAACTTTGGAACAATGACGTATTTGGAAATGCAAAACATACCAAAGATTCTTTTATCCATCCCTGGAGCAGGTATTTTACTATCGTGTTGTTTTCTATCGCCTTTGCGGCGGGACTGTATTGGTCCATTTATGACGCCTCAAAATTATGGACGGTGGTTACAGCCGTACTGATCATAGCCTGCCCTTGCTCGTTATTATTATCTGCCACATTCACTTTTGGCAATATGCTGCGCATTTTTGGTAAAAATAAACTCTACCTGAAAAATGCCTCCGTGATAGAATCTATGGCGGCCGTCAACCACCTGGTCCTGGATAAAACCGGCACCCTTACCGAAACAGGGAAAGCACAGGTAAGTTTTAGTGGTAAAGCACTTACGTCCTGGGAACAAACACTCGTACGAACTGCAGCATCACAATCTTCTCACACGCTAAGCCATTCACTGGCCGGTTACTTACGCGGCACCGGACAAGAGGCACTACCAGGCCTGCAGGATTTTAAAGAGATACCTGGCAAGGGACTGCACGCAATGATGAACGATACAGCGGTTCAATTAGGTTCAGCATCATTTGCGGGGGCCACAGGGGAAAGCGAATTGCCCAATAATTCATGCGTTTATGTGAGGATCAATGATTTATATAAAGGTTTTTATGAGATATCCAATACCTACCGCAAGGGGGTAGCCGCTGTGCTGCGGCAACTTTCCGGGCAAGGGTTTAAACTACACCTGCTCAGTGGTGATAACGATGCGGAAAAAAATAACCTGCAAAACTTCCTCGGCAAGGAGGTGCCATTAAATTTTAATGTATCGCCGCAGGATAAACTGGATTATATCAAATCCCTTCAGGCAGAAGACGCCAGCGTGTTAATGGTAGGTGATGGCCTGAATGATGCGGGAGCCCTAATGCAGGCTAACTGCGGCATAGCCGTAAGTGACGATGCGGCACGGTTCTCTCCTGCCTGCGATGCTATCATAGATGGAAAGGCGCTGAATCTCCTGGCCCGTTTTCTTTCTTATGCCAGGGCCGGCAAAAAAATAGTGATGGCCAGTTTTATATTATCGATCCTTTACAATATTGTGGGAATATCCTTTGCAGTGCAGGCAAAACTCTCGCCACTGGTGGCAGCAATCCTTATGCCTGCCAGCAGTATAAGCATTGTGATATTTGTGAGTGTGCTCACATCCGAGGTGGCCCGCCGGAAAGGGTTATAGTTAGCCTATGATAAAAATCATACGGCATTTTGATACCTGTCATTGCTGAGGTTTTATGGCGGGGGTATTTTTACACCCTAAAATCACACACATTGAGCGCACTATTTATCCTTATCGGAATCAGTATGATGGTAGCAGGCAGTTTCCTTGCCGCTTTTATCTGGAGTGTTGGCAATGGCCAATACGACGACGATTACACCCCTTCAATCCGGATGCTTTTTGACCACCATCCAAAAGATCAATCACAAGACACAAACAAATAATCAAAACAATTTTTTAGCAACATGCAGGTAGAAAAATTTTATTATGACAACCGTACGGTTAAGAATTTTGCATACGCCACTATTTTGTGGGGCGTTGTAGGCATGCTGGCAGGTCTTTATGCGGCTTTACAACTGGTATTCCCGCAATTGAATATCCAGGAATATGGTTCATTTGGCCGGGTCAGGCCGGTGCATACCAACGCGGTGATTTTTGCCTTTGTGGGCAACGGGATTTTTATGGGAGTATATTATTCCCTCCAAAGGTTGCTGAAGGCCAGGATGTTCAGCGACACCCTGAGCAAAATACATTTCTGGATGTGGCAACTGATCATTGTTGCAGCAGCCGTATCCCTCACTTTGGGATACACCACCGGCAAAGAATACGCAGAGTTGGAGTGGCCGATCGATATCGCTATTACCATAATCTGGGTGGTGTTTGGCTGGAATATGTTTGGCACTATAATGAAACGCCGCGAAAAACATTTATACGTGGCCATCTGGTTTTACATTGCTACGCTGGTCACGGTAGCCGTATTACACATCGTAAACTCCTTTGAGCTGCCTTTCAGCCCAATGAAAAGTTACAGCTGGTACGCCGGTGTGCAGGATGCATTAGTTCAATGGTGGTATGGTCACAATGCTGTTGCGTTTTTTCTTACCACTCCCTACCTCGGGTTAATGTACTATTTCCTGCCAAAAGCAGCCAACCGCCCGGTATATTCCTATAAACTCTCTATCATCCACTTCTGGTCATTGATCTTTTTATATATCTGGGCCGGGCCACATCACTTGTTATATACAGCGCTGCCTAACTGGGCGCAGTCACTGGGCGTGGTCTTTTCGCTAATGCTCATTTTTCCCAGCTGGGGAGGTATGATCAATGGATTACTCACCCTGCGTGGCGCGTGGGACAGGGTAAGAGATGATGTTATTTTAAAATTTATGGTGGTGGCCGTTACTGCTTACGGTATGGCCACATTTGAGGGCCCGATGTTGTCACTTAAATCAGTGAGTGCAATAGCTCATTACACTGACTGGATCGTGGCACATGTGCATGTTGGTGCATTGGGCTGGAACGGTATGCTCACATTCGGCATCATCTACTGGCTGATCCCTAAAATTTTCGCTACAAATCTTTACTCAAAAAAGCTGGCCAATAATCACTTTTGGCTGGGCACCCTCGGGATCATTTTCTATGCAGTGCCAATGTACTGGGCTGGTTTTACCCAGAGCAGTATGTGGAAAGAGTTTACAGAAAGCGGGCAATTAAAATATGCTTTCCTGGAAACAGTCACTTACATGAAACCATTTTATGCCATGCGTTCGGTTGGTGGCACCCTGTATATTATCGGTGTGTTACTGATGGTATATAATATTTATAAAACTGCAAAGGCGGGAAAACTTATTGCTGACGAGCCTGCAGAAGCTGCGCCGCTGCCAAAAAGTGAAGCAATGCATAAGGGCGAACACTGGCACCGCTGGGTGGAGCGCAAGCCCGTTCAACTGATGGTATTTAGCCTCATCGTTATATTGATCGGTGGTGCTATTGAGATCATCCCTACTTTCCTGATCAAATCGAATGTGCCTACCATAAGTAGTGTAAAACCCTACACCCCGCTGGAGTTACAGGGTCGCGACCTGTATGTACGGGAAGGATGTTATACCTGCCATTC
Organism: Chitinophagaceae bacterium; assembly: GCA_036676685.1. Classification (GTDB taxonomy): domain Bacteria; phylum Bacteroidota; class Bacteroidia; order Chitinophagales; family Chitinophagaceae; genus Ferruginibacter. The sequence continues at coordinate 13,372 of JAKFCK010000649.1, forward strand.
CCAAATGATAAGACCTTTCCGGGATGAAACAGAACGTTATGGTGAATATTCCAAAGCCGGGGAATTTGTGTATGACCATCCCTTCCAGTGGGGAAGCAAACGCACCGGGCCAGATCTTGCCCGGGAGGGAACCGGAAACCTGAAAAAATCCGATGGATGGCATTTCCGCCACTTCCGTGAACCGTCTTCAATGAGCGAGGGATCTGTTATGCCTTCCTATGCATTTATGCTTACCAAAGAACTGGATACGGCTATCACCCCGGCAAAGATAAATGCTATGCGCACCCTGGGAGTACCCTATCCTGCCGGTTTTGAAAAGGAAGCCAATAAAAACCTGATGGACCAGGCCAATACCATTGTAAATAACCTCGCGGCA
>JAKFCK010000650.1:0-3273 GCA_036676685.1 Chitinophagaceae bacterium
AAAAAAACTTTCTTAGCGATAAGTTTCTGTATTCTTTTAACCCACCTGAAGCATTTGTTAATACTCGCATGCATTGCTGTTTTCTATAATGAACATGGAAGCTGTTCTTCTATTCTACACCTGACCTGGTTACTTTTTTCGTTCTCAATTAACATCATAAAAAGTTAAAACCAATCGCAACATAAATCCGTAACTACAATAGTTGACCGGTAACCATTAAGAACTACTGCCTTCCCCCTGGAAAAATATCCGATCCTTTTAAAAGCCATGATTGCCCCCGAAGCTATTGGGATTTCTTTTCACTTTTAAAATAATAAAATTTATGAAACGTAAAATTTACGCAGCCATTATGCTGGTGGCAATGAGCCTGAATACCTTCCCGGTATGGGCTTCCAGCCACCGGGAGGCTCCAATGATCGCCGACGACCCGATGGCGGACAATACCGATCTGTATGCTTTTAAAAGTCCAACAGATCCGAACAAAATTATTTTGATCGCCAATTACATTCCATTCCAGTTGCCACAGGGCGGCCCGAATTTCTACCACTTCAGCGAAAATGTGCGGTATGAAATTCACATCGATAACAACATAGCCACCACAGGTGATGATATTGTGTATCGTTTCACTTTTGATCGTACCAATGAAGACCCCTCCACTTTTTTCAACATCAGGCTGGGAAAGGAAAATGTAAAAACCACCTACACCCTGGAGAGAAGCATGGATGGCGGAAAGCGATTTTCCACGATCATTACAAAGGGTATCGTTCCTCCCCCCAATGTAGGAGCCCGTTCCATTAGTTCAGGTGTGGGTTTAAATGCACCGGATTATCAAACGCTGATGACCAATGCCATTAAAAGTGCCAGCACTGGTGAAAGGGTTTTTGCAGGTCCTGTTGATGATCCGTTTTTTGTTGATCTTGGTGGTATCTTCGATTTAGGTGATGCCCCGCGGCAGGGACCTACTTACGCAGAGGATGGCCTTGCATGCATCAATGTATCCAGCATTGCAATAGAGGTAGATATCAGCACGCTGCAGGCACAGCACAAAAGCCTGAACCAGGCTGCCAGTATTCTTGATCCTTCCTTTGTGATCGGTGTATGGGCATCCGCGAGCAGGCAAAAAATTGCCGTCTTGAATGACATTAAGGAAAATGACTCCAGCGACCCTTACGTGTCCGGTGGAGCAAAAGGCGAAGACCCCGGCGTTTCCTACAGCGGTCCGTGGATACAGGTTTCCCGTCTTGGAATGCCCCTTACCAATGAGGCCGTAATACCCATCGGGGAAAAAGATCTCTGGAACAGGCTTACCCCTTACCAGGACCTTAGCAGGCTTGCGCGTTTTGGAAATTATTTTTACAATCCTGAGCTCGCTCTTTACATGGATGATGCGCAATTTGGTGGTGCCGTACCTGCCTTTGCACCTCTGCGCATTCAAAAGAATTCCTTAGGCCAGTTTGGTTTTGGCAATGGCCAGAATGGATTGTATGCGCTGAAAGGAAATGCTGCGCTAAACGGTACTGCATTGAGTGAAGCAAACTTTGGCGGCCTTTTATTGCCTGGCCCTAACAAGCCACGTTCAGTGGACCTTTGGCCAATCTTCCATACAGGTGTGCCTAATCTTGCACCTTACCAGCTGGCTACCGGCAAGGGCGGCAATCCACTTGCTGTAGGAAAACCTTTCATCAATAACTTCTTACCAAATGGTGGTGACATGCTTCGTTTAAATATGGCAGTACCCGCTACCTCGAGAACTTCAGCAGACTTCAGTTCAGAAGGTTTGGTACAGGCTGCGGTGTTGGGTTTATTGGATCCAAGATTTAACGGCAATACCGACCTGCAGTTTATTCCTAACATGGATGGATTCCCCAATGGCAGAAGACTGGAGGATGATGTAACGCGGATTGAGCTGCAGGCAGTGGGTGGTATAGTGCTTGCTGCTATCGGTTTATGGTACGACGATTATATTCCAGGTACCAGTGCAAGCCCCGTAACAGAAGACCTGCTAAATGTGTACACTTATGCAACAGGCATTGAAGCAAATGATACGGCGTTTAAAACTTCCTTCCCATTTGTGCAAACGCCGTGGGCAGGCACGCATAACTGCGATTGCGGACCACTGTCCCCTGTAAACAACTTCAGGGGTAACAAATATGGCCAGCCTGATATCAATAAAAGTTTTGGTTTGTCATTGGCGGCGCCGGCAATGGTGATGAAAGCTTCGCCAAATCCCTTTAATGAAAACACGACGGTGCAGTATGAACTAAGGACCGCCGCAAGGGTTACTATATCAGTGTATGATGTACAAGGTAAAGAGATACAGGTGTTGGTAAATGAAAATAAGAAAGCGGGTAGTTATACGCAAAGCTTTAACGGGGCCAGGCTGGGATCTGGTACGTATTTTATAAAAATTGCACAAAACGGTGTGGTTAAACAAACACTCCCGATTGTGAAAGGATAGGTTTGCAGGAAAGGTTTTAAACGCCCGGTTTAAAACCTTTCCTTTTTTAAAAAAAATATTTTTGCCCCTTAAAAAAATAAAAATGAAAAAGCAATCTCTATACTTATTATTGATCGCTGTGTTTACCGTTACAGTTGGATTTGTGGTGATCAGGTATAAAACGGTGCAGGCAGAAAACAAGGATGCGGTTTATCCTTTGTTGCCCCGAAAAGGAAATGCAGGTAACGCAGAGTGGGAATTTGCCAAAGGGAATTACAATAAGCTGGCTGCTAAGATCCGGGAAAACCCGGAAGATCATAAATCTTCGATAGCCCTGGTGAACACCTATATATTGGAAGGTAGGGCAAGCGGTAATATAGCTTACTATGATAAGGCCGCGATGAGCATTGTAGACAAGATACTGGAACAGGACAAATCAAATTACGAAGCCATTTGTTTAAAAGCATTGATAGAATTATCCCAACATCATTTTGCTGAGGGATTAGCCACAGCAACCAAAGCAGTACAACTAAATCCCAACAGCGCATTTGCTTATGGTTTGCTTGTAGATGCCAATATAGAAATGGGCAACTACACAGCTGCCGTAGATGCTGCAGATAAAATGGTAACTGTAAGGCCCGATCTTCGATCGTATTCAAGGATAGCTTACCTGCGGGAGATACATGGCGATCTGCCAGGTGCCATTGCAGCAATGAAGCTGGCAGTTGCTGCCGGCGTACCTGCAGAAGAGTCTACGGAATGGTGCAGGAGCCAACTCGGCAGGTTGTATGAAAGCACCGGCCAAAAGGATTCAGCATTGTTACAATACCGCCTAT
>JAKFCK010000651.1:0-3148 GCA_036676685.1 Chitinophagaceae bacterium
CCGGGAAGAATCATATTTCTAAAGTAAGATATTATTGGAAAAGTTTAAAAAAAAACCTTTAGTAGCCCGCTGGTAAACCTTAGTTAATTTTGACTATTTTTAGAGCGCCCAACTTTTTAACTGTGCATTATCAGTTAGTTTTGCACATTCAGGCATGTAACCAAATCAGCAGGATTAATGAAAAGAATTTTTCCCATCATTACGGTGCTTACTTTATTGAGTTTACTGGGATTAATATTTTTTCAGTTATTATGGATCAAGAGTGCTAAAGAGATCAAAGAACAGCAGTTGAAGGACAACATCACCCGGGCAACTGCAGAAGCCGCTGATAAACTAATGGTGGAAGACAACATTCTTCCTTACCAGAAAAAAAATGACCTGCTCTTCCCTGATAAAAGACCCCTGGATTTTTTCAAACACTCCGTTCTGCAGCGTTTCAACGGCCAGGAGATCAATGAGATCATTCGCAATTCCCTTAATAAGCACCTGATGAGTGATGTGCCTTTTGAATTTGCGATCGCCCAGAATGATATCGTGGGAGAAGAAATGCAATCCCAGAATTTTGCACGGTATTATGCCGATACTTCAAATAATCTCCGCATCGTTTATCCTCTAATTCCACCCAGCGGAAGCAGTTTAGAAAATTTATCCCTCAATGAAGTGCTCGTTGTAATCGTACCAAATGACAGTTCCATTGTACTCAAAGAGATCCTTTGGTTTATTATCGGTTCAATCCTTTTCACGGTGATCATTACCACGGCATTTTACCTCACCATCCGCAGCCTGCTAAAACAAAAAAAACTGAGTGAGATCAAATCTGATTTCATTAATAATATGACACATGAATTTAAGACGCCGTTAGCCACCATTTCTCTTGCCGTGGATGCGCTTAAAAATGAAAAAGTGTCTTCTGATAAAGAAAAAACACTATATTTTACCAGTGTGATCAAGGAGGAAAACAAGCGCATGAATAAACAGGTGGAAGCTATACTGCAGGCAGCTTTGCTGGACAAACAGCAGGTACAGCTCAACCTGAAAAAACATCCCGCTCACGAACTCATCCATATCGCGGTAAACAATATGAAACTCCCGGTTCAGGAGAAGGGTGGCACACTGGAAGTAAACCTGGATGCGAAAAATGAAATGATCATGGCAGATGAGGTTCACTTTATCAATTTCGTAAACAACCTGCTGGACAACGCGGTAAAATATTCCAGGGAAAACCCAGTAATCCGTTTAACTACTTCCAATGTCGGCAATTTTTTCCGGATCCGTGTCGAAGACAATGGCATAGGGATGAATAAAGAAACCCTTAACCGCATATTTGAAAAATTCTACAGGGCCCATACAGGCAACATACATAATGTGAAGGGTTTCGGCCTGGGCCTGAGTTATGTGAAGACCATGGTAAATGCACACCAGGGTACTATCAAGGCTGAAAGTACCCTCGGTAAGGGTAGCGTATTCACGATCAATATCCCGTTGGCTAAACCATAATTACTACAAAATATTCCACCCTGCCCTAAGCTGAGCCCTGTTCATAGTTCTGCACTTTTCTCACCTGAGCCAATATACTTTCGTTCAGATGGCTTTTGCATTCCTCGGCATACCCGCGCTACCAGTATCCCGGTAACATGTTTCAAAGGCAGATCGTTTTTCACGAGTGGTCATCCTTTTTTCAGTTATCCCCTGCTATCCACATCAATCCACATTGTATCCACAACAGTATCTCCTTTATTCTACACTTAATTCAATGCTGCAGCGGCTCCTCCTGCTGTGGATAAAAATCTTTTATCTAAAAAGTGTACAAAAGTGGGAAAAAGTGTTATTTTGTGTGAGTTAATACTAAATAAACCACTTAAATCCCTGCATGATCTCGTTTTTGGGAGAATTTGAAGCAACCATCGACGCAAAGGGAAGATTCCTTTTGCCGGCAGGCTTTAAAAAGCAACTGCCAGGGGATGCTACACCCAAATTTGTAATAAACCGGGGCTTTGAAAAATGTCTTACCCTTTACCCCTTACAAAGTTGGGAACCTATTTTTTCGGAAATAAGTCAGCTCAACGATTTCGATCCCAAAGTTAGAGAGTTTCGCCGCTATTTTTTGAACGGTGCTACAGAAATTGAATTGGACAGTGCCGGAAGATTGTTACTACCAAAGAATCTAATATCCCATGCCTCACTCGAAAAAGATATCGTTTTGGTATCCGCAGTAAATAAGATCGAGATATGGGACTCAAATAAGTATAACCAGTTCTTTGAATCATTTACCCCGGATGCTTTTAGTAGCCTGGCCAATGAAGTGATGAATAAACCAGGAAGTACGCTGTTGCCCGTAAAATCAGGGTTGAATAGTTGAAGGTTATGGAAAATTCAGAAAGTATAGATGAAGTTAATCAACCGAATGATCAACCTGGAGCCTACCATGTCCCGGTCCTGCTTCAGGAGACCTTAGCCGCATTAGCTATCAAACCAGGAGGAGTTTACGTGGATTGTACTTTCGGAGGAGGAGGGCATAGCCGGGAGATATTAAAATTGCTTGGTAAAGACGGAAAGCTGGTCGTTTTTGACCAGGATGAAGCCGCCCGCAAAAATGTACCGGAAGACGACCGCATTCTTTTTGTCCCGCAGAATTTCAGGTTTTTACAAAAGTTCCTACGACTACATAAATACATGCAGGTAGATGGGATACTTGCCGATCTCGGTGTATCCAGCCACCAGTTTGATGAAGCCGATAGAGGATTTTCCACGAGATTCGATGCCGTACTGGATATGCGGATGGATAATCGTCAAACACTGACTGCAGCCCAGATTTTAAACACCTATTCTGAGATGCAATTGCATAAAATGTTTGAACAATACGGGGAGGTTACGAATGCAAAAACATTGGCAAAAACCATCATTGAGCAAAGAGAAACCACACCGTTCAAAATGATCGCAACTTTTAAACAGTCGCTTCATGGGGTGGTGAAAGGCAACCCGAATAAATATTTCGCCCAGGTATTCCAGGCATTGCGCATAACGGTAAATGATGAGATGGGAGCCCTCGGGGAAATGCTGCAACAGGCAGTGCAGGTCCTGAAACCCGGCGGACGACTGGTTGTCATTAGTTTTCATTCTATTGAAGACCGGTTGGTAAAAAATTTTT
>JAKFCK010000652.1:0-6947 GCA_036676685.1 Chitinophagaceae bacterium
TAAACTGGTGATCATTGGTTTTCCTGCCAATAACTTTGGAGGCCAGGAGCCGGGTTCCAACACAGAAATAAAAGCATTTTGCGAAAAAAATTACGGGGTAAGTTTCCCTATGGCTGCAAAGGTCTCTGTAAAGGGTGAAGATATGGCCCCCATTTACAAGTGGCTCACCAGTAAAGCTGCCAATGGTGTGTTGGATGCAGAGATCAGGTGGAATTTTAATAAGTTCCTGATCGATGAGAACGGAAAGATGGTCGCTTATTTTCCCAGCAAGGTAACCCCTATGAGCGAAGAGATCGTATCAAAATTATAACCAGAAGAAATCATATTTTCCAACCGTGGCCCGAGAGTGCCGCGGTTTTTTAATGCCAAAAAAATTTACAGGAACAGCCGGAGATACAACCACACAAATGGCGTGGCGAGGAGAAAGGAATCGAACCGATCCAAAAACCCACCATGCCCCGGCATAAAACGGCCGCTATCTTTTACTTTGGCGAGTCGTTTCATTTTGCTTTCCAGCAGATCGCCCATTGTACCGAAAACTGCGCAGATGGCTGCGATAGCTATCCAGTGCTGAATAGGTATTTGTTTTGCTACGGGTATTAATGATCCAAGTACGGCGATCACCACTATACACAGGATAGCCCCACCTGCCGTGCCTTCCCAGGTTTTATTAGGTGAGATTTTGCTAAAAGGTGTTTTACCGATCAGTGATCCTACTATATAGGCCATGGTATCATTTATCCAGATAGAAAAGATGATCGCGCAGGGAAACAATGGTGTGAAATTTTCCGCCAGCCGTGCGTTGCCCCGGGTCAGCAAGGTTCCATTAACACCCAGATCCATCATCAAAAGCACGGGCATAATAATATAAAAAATGCCAAGCACCAGCAGGCCGGGTTTAAACTTAAAAACCAGTTTGCTGTATTCCACCAGGCACCCGATCATAATCACAAAAAACAACAGGAGAAATGCCCACAGGTTCCACATTAATCCCACTAACATCACTGCTGCAAAAATTACGGCAGTGATTGCCCGGGTTTTAAAAGTTTGTTTGTTAAAGGCCACTTTATAATTTGTCGTTTTGGGTAAATGAATGAAAAGGATCAACGCCCGCAAGCAGCAGCTGTTCTTTAGCCTCAATTCTTGCTTTGCGTTCTACTGAGATCCTTTCAAGGAATTTGAACAGGAAGTAAAGTACAATGATTGCCCCAATCCCGACCCACCAGGGAAGGTCAGGCTCCATTTTGTCGAGATCCAGCTTTTCATTCCGCGTGCTCAGGTAAAAGAGCTGCGCCACAGCAATAGCATTATTTAAAAAGTGAGCAACTATATTCACCCAGATATTCCTGGTTTTATAATACATATAACCTAGAACAAAACCCAGGATCGCCCTGCTGATAAAGAGGTAGATGGAAAAATGAATGATGCTGAAAATTATTGAAGTCACGATAATGGCTACCATAGGATTCTTCCACCATTTTTCCAGGATGTTCTGTAAAGCCCCGCGAAAAAAAACTTCTTCAAAAAGCGCCGGGAAAAAAGCCATGATAAAAACAGCCAGGATAAACTCTCCCCAACTTTTAAGGTTGCTTAACGCAAGTACCTGTTCATTATAGGTATCTTCCAATCTTTTCGCGATCGCATCCAGCGAAGGATAATTGGCAACAATAGATTTTGAAAGGTCGGCTAAAGGAGCAGCCAGCAGGTTGGCAACTAAAATGAGGAAAAAGCCGGTCAGTATCTGCCTTCCGGTAAATTCCGCGTTAAATCCAAGCCAAAATGAATTCTTCCCGTTAACTACCATGGACCAGAGCAATGCAGGAACAAACAGCAGCAAAAAAGTGCCCAGCACCTGGCTTACCCGGGCCATGGTTATGTTTTTGGGGTCGAGCAAAGCCTTCATCATGGCGTCTCCCAGGCCGGCCATGGGCGTTCCTTCCGGTATCATTTGCATGCCTATCAACAACTGGGCACCCCCTGCCAAAATGAACCCGACACCCAGAAATACCAGCAACATCCCCAGTTGAGCCGGGCCGGAGAACCCCTTAACAGATTTGTAATGCATAACTTAAGCCTATAATTAGTAAATTTGCAGCCGCAATATACAAATAGATATGCCCAAAATTGGCAACATACAATTACCGGAATTCCCGCTTTTACTGGCGCCGATGGAAGATGTGAGTGATCCTCCTTTCAGGGCAGTGTGCAAGACCAATGGTGCAGACCTTATGTACAGCGAGTTCATCAGCAGCGAAGGATTGATCCGCGATGCTATTAAAAGCAGGGCAAAACTAGAATTCAGCGAGGAAGAGCGTCCCTTCGGTATCCAGATATTTGGTGGAGATGAAGATGCTATGGCCATGAGCGCGAGAATCTGTGAAACCGTGAACCCAGACCTGGTAGACATCAATTTTGGGTGCCCGGTAAAAAAAGTGGTGAGCAAAGGTGCCGGCGCAGGAGTATTAAAAGATATTGACCTGATGGTTCGCCTTACCGAGGCTGTGATAAAAGGGACCAGCCTGCCGGTTACGGTAAAAACAAGGCTGGGTTGGGATGATAATACAAAAAATATAGAAGAAGTGGCCGAGCGCCTGCAGGACATTGGTGTAAAAGCCCTGGCTATTCATGGACGCACCCGCTGCCAGTTATACAAAGGTGAGGCAGACTGGACCCTGATTGGAAAAGTAAAAAACAACCCACGGATACATATCCCCATTTTTGGGAACGGCGACATTGATAGTGGCCATAAAGCACTTGAATATAAAAACAGGTACGGCGTTGATGGCATAATGATTGGCCGTGCTGCCATTGGTTACCCATGGATCTTCCGGGAGATCAAACATTATTTAAAGACACAAACCGTTCTGCCCTCACCCACCCTGCAGGAAAGGTTAGAAGTTTGCAGGACCCACCTTAAAAAATCTGTTGAATGGAAAGGGCCGATGACGGGTATTTTTGAAATGCGCCGGCATTATACAAATTACCTGAAAGGTTTGCCTGGCATCAAAGACTTCCGGCTGAGGCTTGTCACCTTATCGACTGCAGAAGCCATCAACGAAGTGTTGGATGAGATTTCGGAGCATTATAAAACTTACGAGTTTGAAAGAACGCCGATAGAGATCATCAATTACCACCAGAACTGTCCTCTCTAGCATCGGGTTTAAAGCTCGCTGTTTTCCAGGGCTGCAATTATTTCTTTACCCATTGGCTCTACTCCTGCTTCAAAAAAATGGGTAAGGTTTCCTTGTTCATCTATCAAATATTTGCAAAAGTTCCAGGTTGGCTCCACGTAGTTCCAGCCATTTTTATTTTCATCGGTCAACCATTGATAGACTTCGTGCTGCCCGTCTTTTTTCCTCACGACTGATTTTTGCACCAGTGGAAAAGTGACGCCGTAATTAATTTTACAAAACTGTGCAATGGTTTCATCTGCGGCCTTTTCCTGCTCACCAAAATCGTTTGAAGGAAACCCGATAATTTGCAACTGGTCTTTATACTTTTCATGGAGTTCCTGCAGGCCTTCGTACTGGTTTGTAAACCCACAGTCAGAAGCTGTATTAACAATCATTACCTTTTTATTTTTAAGCCCGGAAAAGTCCAGGACAGTTCCGTTGTTCAGCGTTGCCTTGAGCGAGTAAAAAGATGTGTTGGACACAGTAGTTGATTTTAAAATATTAAAACTTTTTCCAGTTAGTTTATTCAACCCACTGAAGATGGGATATACCATTTTTAAGAATCGTCGTTTTGTTTTCATATTTATAGTGGTGTAAGTTCGGCGAAAGATCCATCCAAGTGCCCAATAATTTTCCTGTGAATCCGCCCTTTATTAAATTTACTTTGAAGTTGATCAAAAGACCCAGTTTAATTGCTTCAGTTACTTGATTTCTATCAGCAATTTTTCTTCCAAAATAATATTCCCGGAATCCGACCTCTAATACACATCATCATAACACCACGACAATTTCTTTTTTGCCGGGAACGAAGGCAGCTTCATAAACTGATTCGAGTAAACCGGGGCCGAGGGTATTATGAATTTTGAATGCAATGTCCACGCAAAAGTAGCAAATTCGTTTTCTGGCCTTGTTTTCCTCCACACTTTGTACCCTCCATAAGGAGCAGCATCTTCATTAACAGCTCAAGACAATAAATGTTTAACACAACACAATCGGTTTTATTTAAAATTTCGAAGTTTCATGTATTATACGGAAACGGTTTTATCCGCAAAGACATTAAGACCACAAAGGTTTCGATGAGACCTTGATTCCAAATACTCTTCGGAGTGTCTTCGTGGGATTAATGCTACGGAAGCATTTTAGTCCGCAAAGACATTAAGAACACAAAGGTTTTCCTGCTCCTTTGCGGTTAGTTACTCTTTGTGACTTTCGTGCCTTCGTGAGACTAATGCCGGATGTTTGTGGTGCTTGCGCCATTAAGAATCAACGGATGACCCATTTAAATAACCGGAGTTTGCCTTTAAATGGTGGATATTTTATTGCAGGATCAAACCAGGTGGGCGTCTTCATAACAGACTTCTTATGACTGAAAGTATCAAAGCTGAATTTCCCGTGATAGCTGCCTGTGCCACTATACCCCCTACCGCCAAAAGGCAGGTGGTGATTGGTGAGATGCCAGCTGGCATTATTCACACAGCCTCCTCCAAACGCAACTGTTTCCAGCCATTCCTGTTCTTTTCTGAAATTCGACGTAAAAACATAAAAAGATAATGGGTTCTTATTCGCGGCAATGATAGCAAGTGCCTCCTCCCTGCTATCGAATGAAAGAATGGGAAGAATAGGCCCGAAGATCTCTTCTTTCATGATCGGGCTTTGCAGGTTTATGGCATCCATAATTGTGGGCTCAATAAAGAGGCTTTCCCGGGCCGATTTACCCCCGTGAAGAATCGTACCATCACCCAGGTAGCCTATCAGCCTGTCAAAGTGTTTTTCATTAATGATCTTTCCATAATTTTCATGACGGGAGGCATCATCTCCAAAAAAATGTCGCAGTGCCTTCTTTAGCTCCCCGATCAATTTTTCCTTTTGCGAAGCATGTACCAACACATAATCCGGTGCTACGCACATCTGCCCCGCATTGGAAAATTTCGCCAGGGCAATTCGCTTCGCCGCCACTATAATATCTACCTCGGCCTCTACCACACAGGGGCTTTTTCCCCCCAGTTCCAATGTAACCGGCACAAGGTCTTTTGCAGCAAGCTGGTAAATAATCTTCCCCACGGATGTACTACCTGTGTAGAATACATGATCAAAGACAAATTCATTCATCATGCCGGGGATCACACTTGCACCCTCACCCTCGGCAAATAAAATATAACCCGGGTCAAAAATTTCGCCGATGATCTTTTTCATCACAGCTGCTGTGGCTGTTGCGAATTCTGAGGGTTTCAACACCACGCAATTACCGGCAGCAATGGCGCCCACTAATGGGGTAAATAATAATTGCAGGGGATAATTCCATGGACCAATGATAAGGACGACTCCTAATGGCTCTTTCAGCACGAAACTGGAGGATGGCAGGTTAAGCAGGTTTGTGCTCACACTTTCGGGCTGCATCCAGTACTCCAGGTTACGGAGAATATTATTCATCTCTGCCAACAAAAATCCATTTTCTGTCACCCAACATTCCTCCGGGCTCTTTTTGAGATCCGCATGTAGAGCACTATATAATTCCTGCTCGTATTGCTGTATACAAACCTTCAATTTTTTCAACTGCAATTTCCTGAACGCGTAGGGTCGCGTGGCACCAGTATTGTAAAAACTTCGGAGATTGTTTAATTCCTGGAGAGATGGCATTGCCGTAAATTTGTTTTAAAGTTAGAACAATTAGCATGACAGATGAGCAATACATGAGGCAGGCGCTTGCAGAAGCACAGAAAGCATTTGACAAAGAGGAAGTGCCCATTGGGGCCGTAATGGTAATGAATGAAAGGATAATTGCCCGTGCGCACAACCAGGTAGAATTATTGAATGACAGTACCGCACATGCGGAAATACTCGCCCTCACCACGGCTTATAATTTTTTAGGCAGCAAATATTTACCCGATGCAACTTTATACATTACGATTGAACCATGCCTGATGTGCTGCGGAGCTCTTTATTGGAGCAAAATAGGACGTATTGTTTTTGGGGCCCCTGATGCCAAAAATGGTTACAGGCGTTGCACGGGAGCTAACAACCCCTTCCATCCCCGCACCAAAATTGAAGGCGGCATTTTGGCCGATGAGTGCGCCTTACTGATGAAAGATTTTTTCAAGTACAAAAGGTAGCCGTTTTTCTTTCGAAATCGGAAACATCAATTCAAAAAAGAGGCATTACAAATTTTAGGCTTTAATTTTGCAACACAAATATTTCTAATACATTTTACACTCCTTAAAATTTTTCATTATGGCATTTACATTAGACCCCCTACCTTACCCACACGAAGCGTTAGAACCACATATAGATACACTAACGATGCAGATCCACCATGGTAAACATCACCAGGCATATGTTGATAATCTAAACAAGGCTGTAGCAGGAACTGATAATGAAACCAAGTCCCTGGAAGATCTTGTTCAGTCTGCGGGAAGCATCAGCCCTGCTGTTCGTAATAATGGCGGCGGTCACTGGAATCACGGTTTTTTCTGGCATAGCCTGGCGGCTAACGCAGGTGGCAACCCTTCCGGGAAACTGGCAGAAGCGATTGATACTACCTTTGGCTCCTTTGATGCATTTAAAGAGAAACTAGCCAATGCTGGTATGACCCGCTTTGGCAGCGGATGGGCCTGGTTGATCGTGAAAGATGGTAAACTGGAAGTGAGTTCCACTCCAAACCAGGATAATCCTTTAATGGATGTAGCCGAAGTAAAAGGTACACCAATTCTTGGAGTGGATGTGTGGGAACACGCCTACTACCTTAAATACCAGAACAGGCGTGCAGATTACCTGGCT
>JAKFCK010000653.1:0-1869 GCA_036676685.1 Chitinophagaceae bacterium
CTACAACCTGAAAAGTCAAAAAGTAAGGCATTTCTTGATCTCGTATTTGGAATGCTTTCCCATGAATTCAATTTATATGTATATCCGCAATCTTGCCACTAGTTTATTTATACAATTGAAAATCCAGAGGAACGTTTGATTTTGGATTTCTTCGGTCTTCGGTCATCGGTCCTGCCTGCCGGCAGGCAGGCTTCCAACCCGTTACCCAAAGAAAATTCGCCTACTGGTAGAAAAGCGTATATACAGTTTAATTTAATATGTGTATACGTTTACCTGCACGTAGCCAAATAACCCGAAGGTTTGATGCTGGATTTGGCCAATTCCCCCTTTTTAAGGGGGTTAGGGGGATTTTTAACTCAGTTAATCATAAAGACTGTGTCCTACGTGCATTCATGAGAACACACATATTAAAAATAAAAAAAAACTCCACAAATAAAAATTTTCTGCATTGATTTTTTTGAAAAAAATTGTCTAACACATTGATTAGTAAGTATTTAAAACTAAATTCAATTTGAAATACATTAACAGGGGTCATTTATACTTAATTTTTTTAAAATAACGTTTCAATTTTTAAAATATCAATATTTTTAAAGGAGGTGTAACTACTCAGCTGGTTCCAATTTGGCAATTAGAGTCAGGTTCTCCAAGATGTTTAGTGATTTTTTGAGAAGGGTGTCGACTATGGATCTGATTACACAGAAGTATTCCGCATCTGTCTCCGATTTGAACTGTCCGGATATTTTCTGTTTGACTTTTACATTTCTGATGGCTCTTTCCGAGGCGTTGTTATCCGGAGGCACTTTGTGGTGATAATAAAAAAGTCTGGTTGATTGTCTGTATTTCACCAGTCTTTTCTGGATGGATACAGCTTCTTTGTGGCTTTTGTCCAGGGATGTTTCCAGGATCACGTCCAGCCTTTGTTCCAAAGCGCCAATTGCTTCGAGTTGCCCCCAGCTCAGGCCTTTGTCCAGTGTTTTCTTCAGTACCATTGCCTCGAGCAGGAGCAGTTTGATCTTGGTTGCCTATCCGCTCTTATACTTTCCCTCTATAAAGTTGAGTTCCCGCAGCAGGTGTGCGCAACAGAGCTGATGGAGGTTGTCCCGGTTGTTGAAGTAGGCTCTCCATGCATCGTGGCAAAGAACAGCGTTATTGAAACCGTTGGGAAAATGGCTCTTTATTGCTTTCAGCCCCCTGGATGCGGACATTGCCAACACCGTGAAACTATCGGTCTGGTATGTATGTCCAAACCAATATTTGCTTCCATTCACCCTTGCCCCTGTCTCATCCCCGCCGATTACAGCACTGTTGCTCACGGCGCCTTAAATTTTCCCATAAACGGGCAGTACCTTTCTGGTAAACCTGCGGATGATATTGTCAATGCTGCCTTCACTCAGACTGACCCCGAAGCAGTCTTTGGGAAGTTCCTTCATCCGCTGATAGGGAAGATACTGTCTGGAATGAAGGTAGCTTACCATACTCTCCAAACCACTGCCGTATTGGACAGAGGAATTGTCCCCCGCCGGAAAATCAGCTTTGGCCCTTTCCTCACAGGGGCAGATCTTGGTATAGCTTCTGTGTTCTGTACATACCGGCCGGACAACGTGAATGTCTATCACCTGCCTTTTTGAGGAAAGTTCCGCCCGTATCCCAGAGAGATCACTTCCGCAACACTTGCAGTAATCGGGACGGTGATCCGGGACAACACCGGGATGGGCAGTCATTTCCAGGGTATGGCTTTTGTGCCCCGGCTGGCCTCCGCTTTTCTTGTCGGAACTCTCCCGTAGACTCTGGTTTTTTCGGGGCGGTTTTCATCCTTGGAAGGCGGGACCGAACTGTTTCTGCTGTTCTTGGGGTTTTCGTATTTTGAAA
>JAKFCK010000654.1:0-4152 GCA_036676685.1 Chitinophagaceae bacterium
CATGAACAGAACCGAGGTGTACCACAAACGTATGGAAAATCGGGTCATTGATAACTATGCTTATGGTTACGTGAAAGACGACAGTCTCGGGTACATCATGGCTGATAGTTCTGCAGCCGTGGCATCTATGGTGTATTCCCTGGATGGTATTTTTGGGGATGGCATTACAAATTCCACTACCACCGACCTTTTAAAATGGGACCAGGCACTGTATACAGAAAAGCTGGTTTCAAAACAAATGATGCAGGAAGCTTTTACCCCGGCGCCTTTGAACAATGGAAAAACCTATCACTATGGATTTGGCTGGTTACTCGTGAACTCAAAGGATTTTGGTTCGTATATGATGCATTCCGGCGGTTGGCCGGGATATGCTACCTGGATGGAACGGCATCCGCAAACCAACAAAACTATAATCCTGCTGGCCAATGCAGGCGCTGCCAATGCCAAAATAAAAACAATCAGGAATATTTTATATGGCCTTACAGAGCAACCTTTGGTGGAAATTAAAGTGGATGAAGCAATTTTGCAGCAATATACTGGCACCTATATTTTTGACAATAAGGACAGCTTGAAACTCACCATAGAGAATGGGAAATTGATGGGTGAGAGTGCAGCACAAAAAAAACACTCCTTGTATGCTGAGACCACCGACCTTTTCTTCAGGAAAGACCGGGACTATAAAATCCAGTTTACAAAAGATAAAAAAGGCATCGTCAGCAGCCTCTTTATTCTCAGGGAAGGGCCATCTATTGAAGCCATAAAAGTGAAACAGGCAGCTGATCCCAGGAATTAAAAGTAACCGCACAACTAATTTGGCTTACCTGCATAAGGGCCACCGCACTTTACCCGTGGACTAATCTGCAAAGAAACGCCGCCTTTGTTATGTGGGTCCGGGTTGTGGTTAAAAACCCTATAAATTTTTAAAAAACCTTATAGGTTGGAGCCAGGGGATTTGCACCGCAATGCGGCAATTTTGGGAGATATCCCGGGAAGCGGTGACCATGCAGTCCGGTAAACAGGCATACCAAAAAAGCTTATTAAATTACTAACACTTATGAATACCCGAAAACTGGTTTTACTTATCGCTGCTTCAGCCTCCCTGCTGTCCTGCGCCGAAAACCACAGTACCATTAAGATCTTCGATGTTCACCTGCACGGAGACCGGGCCCCTGAAAAACAACTCAGCAACCTGGTAACTAATGGTGTTTCTGCTATTGCAGTCAGTACGTCCTGGTCCGCTCAACAGGCATATCAAACAAATAAGGAGCTGGCAGTATTACATGGGTTATTTGTACCGTGCCCCAATGGAAAGGTTCCTTATAGCCGGCAAGCGTGTTTTGCCGATGGCAAAGAATGGCCGGATATCAAATGGGTGGAGCAGCAGATCAACACAAAAAAAATTGATTTTATAGGCGAGGTACTCACCCAGTACCATGGTATTTCCTCTTCTGATTCGTTGATGTATCCCTATTATGAACTGGCGGAAAAATATGATCTGCCCGTTGGCATCCATACCGGATCTGCGGGGCCTGATCATGGATGCCCCGACTTTAAAGAAGAGATGGGTAATCCTTTACTCCTGAAAGAAACGCTGGAAAAATTTCCCCGGCTGCGGGTGTGGCTGATGCATGGCGGCGCACCTTTTGTGAAGGAATGCATTGAGATGATGAAAACCTACCCCGGGTTGTATGCCGATATTTCCGTGCTCAACAATTCATCTATAATCCCCTCAAAAGATTTTGCTGCCATCATGAAGGCATATTTAGCTGCCGGCCTGGAAGACAGGCTGATGTTTGGATCCGACAATGCGGATATTAAATCCTGCATTAACGCCGTTGAAGAACTGGATTTTCTATCCCCACAGCAAAAAGAAAAGATTTTTTACCTGAATGCAAAAACATTCTTTCATCAATAAAAATGACTAAAATGAAATCGGTAATTGTTTGTTTAATTTGCCTCCTTGCACTCCTTGTAAAAAGCACGGCACAGAAAAATAATGGCAATGATAGTCTTGAAATTGTAAACAAGATCGATGACTGGAATCAAGGCTGGAAAATAAAAGACCACAAACTGGCAACTAAGTGGTATGCGGAAAGCGCTGAATTTACAAATGCTTTTGGCCAGCACAAGGTTGGTCAACGGGCTATCGAGGGCTTGTTAAACGAAGTATTTCAACTCCCTTTTGTGATGGCAGGCGATAGCAAGGTAGGTAGGCAGGAAATGATATGGATTACAAAGGATGTTGTACTTGTTGTTACAGTTATCGAACGGGCGGGTCAGCAATCTCCTGACGGGAAACAATTGGGGCTGCGAAAAACCAGTCATCACCGGATATTTAAAAAAGAAAAAGAGTGGCTGATTGCGGGGCATTTGATTTCTGATGCAAGAGATACACAGAACAGCAAACATTAGTGGTACAAAAATTTGATATTATCCCAGACCCTCACTTCTTATTCTCACCAATTGGTGATTTTGATAAATCTGTAATTTAAGAAAAGGATTATGTTGAAAGTAATCCTAACCTGGGTCGTTCCATTATCCAGGGTGGCTCACGCCTCCCAAAATAAATAAGAAGTAATTATCGAAGATCTTGACCAACAGACCTGCAGACGAAAGGACCATTCAACCTGGAAATATGTGCACTGTATTTATAAAAGGACAAACGTTGGTAATTGAATCAAAAAAAATTAACGAGGGATCTGTAGCATCCTCTATCCTGAAGGCCAACATGGTTTAATAAAAAACGATATGTTTAAAAAAATTTCCATCCCGCTCTTCTGGCTTTTATTTTTCGGTTTCTTTTTGATTTTCACATTGCCTAATCTTTTTTCCTATGCAAAAAACGGCCTACCTGGCTATATGGGTGACACCCTGCTACAGAATCAGCTTCGCTTTATAGTGCATGTTTATTTCGGAACCATCGTTTACATAACTGGTTTTATCCAATTCACTCCATACTTCAGGAATAGAAATCTCTGGCTGCACCGCAAATTGGGCAAGCTTTACATCTTTTCTTCTTTGGTATGTATTGGCACACTGGCCCTGATAATACCCGAAGGATTATGTACAGCCTGCCGTCCTTCCCAATATATTGTTACCTGCCTCTGGCTTCTATTTATCTTGCTGGCCTATGGGTTTATCCGGCGCCGGCAAGTGGAGTGGCACCGCCGTTTTATGATCAGCAGTTTCATATGCGCCGCTTACTTTGTAACAGTGAGGGTGGTCGATAAATTTGCGATGGGACTGTTTAGGGCTGTAACAAAAGACGAGGCGGTGGCAATGTTGATATCCGATATCAGTGTATGGCTTGTGCCCCTGGTGATCTTTTGGACCCCCTGGCTTCATGCTGATTTTGTAAATAAACCCAGGATGGCTCCTTAAAATTTTCCCAATACGTTAAAAAAATACATAAACGGTTACCCGTGTTACGAAATTATTCCTACTTTAGCTTACGAAACAAGTCGTACTATGGACAAAATTAAAATATCGAAGCCTACGGAGGGTGAACTGGAGATCCTTGGAGTGTTATGGGAAAAAGGGGCATCTACTGTGAGGACCGTGCACGAAGAAATATGTAAAACCAAGGACGCGGGGTACACCACTACCCTCAAACTTATGCAGATCATGTTTGAAAAAGGGCTGGTAAACCGGGATAGCAGCAGTAAGACCCATATTTATAAAGCTGCGGTGAGCAGGGAAAAAACCCAGGAACAATTTGTAAATAAAATGATCAACAGCTTATTTGCAGGGTCCAGCACCGAACTTGTTATGCACGCGCTCGGCGGACACAATACCAGTAATGCAGAGCTGGAAAAAATCCAACAACTGATCAACGAATTAAAAGCTAAAAAATAATTTGTACTGTTTATGGAACAGTTCGCCTACAGTTTTGCAATAACTTTGATGCACAGCGTGTGGCAAATGGCGTTGCTGCTGTTGCTTTATTGGTCAGTCACCTCTATCTTCAGGACATGGCCCCCAATCGCCAAACGCAACTTCTTATACCTCGTCCTGGGAGCACAGGTATTTTGTTCCTTCATTAGTTTTTACATTATTTACAGCGAACCTTTCCATGATTTCAGGGCAAGTGCACAGTTGTTCCTGGGCAGTTTCACGACCCCCGGTTCCTGGTTGCGGTCCTATGCGGAAAAT